>CAYFVS010000077.1:0-5610 GCA_964346565.1 uncultured candidatus Brocadiaceae bacterium
GCGTCGTCGTGCCCAGCGGGATGGAAGGCGAGTTCGAAGAGGCCCCCCTGGCCGAGGAACAGCCGGGCCGCCCGGCAGGGCGGGAAGTGGGCAGCCTGTTCCACGAGGTGATCAGCCGAATGCCGCTGGGGGACGGGAAGGACGCGGCCGAGCGATCGCGGCCCCTGGCACTGAACCTGGCCGCCGAGCTGAACCTGGATCCTGCAGAGGCGGAGGAAGCAGTGGCGCTTGCGGCCGACGCCCTGGTCAACGCCCGATTCCGCTCCCTGTGGGACGCGGCAGAGCGGGCCGACGCCGAGGTGTCCTTCTGCGTGCCGCTCTCGGAGCTGGCGCAACTCGGGCTGGGTGAGGAGGGATTCCTCGAGGGTAGCATGGACCTGGTGCTGCGGGGGCCGAACGGGACCGTCATCCTGGACTACAAGACCGACCGCCTCGTCCGTCCGGAGCGCTACTGGCCCCAGCTCGGGCTCTACGGGATGGCGGCGCGGGCGTGCGGGCTGGCCGGCGGCGCCGTCGAGCTGGTCCTGTTCTACGTGCGGGCCGGGGAGCTGCACAGCCGGCCGCTGGACGAGGAGGTCATCGCGGAAGTCGCCGAGGCCGTGGGCGATCGGCCGGATAGGGCGTAACTGTTGAAAGAGTCCCGGCTTGTGCGTAAACTGAGCTTCTGTGGACATAGCGGGAGGCGCCGATGGGCAGGCGACAGGCGGTGGACATGACGGTGGCGGAGATCCTGCAGTTCGCCGTGGACAAGGGCGCCTCCGACGTGCTGCTGACAACCGGCGTGCCCCCGACGCTGCGCGTAGAGGGCAACCTGATACACATCAAGGCGGACAGACTCCGGCCGGAGGACACCCAGCGGCTGGTCTACCAGATACTGAGCGACGAGCAGATAGCCCGGTTTGAGTCGGAAAAGGAGCTGGACTTCTCGATCAACCTGGGAGACGTACACCGTTTTCGGGTCAACTGCTACTGGCAGCGCGGCGACGTGGCCGCGGCGTTCCGCGTGATACCGCGCGCCATGCCGGAGCTGGCCGAGCTGGGCGTGCCCCATCAGATGCGCGACCTGGTGCTGCGCCCGCAGGGCCTCATCATCATCACAGGCCCCACCGGCCACGGCAAGTCCACCACGCAGGCCGCCCTGATTGACATCGTCAACGCCGAGCGCAAGGTCCACATCGTCACCATCGAGGACCCGATAGAATTCCTGCACACCAGCAGGCAGTCGGTCATTGACCAGCGTGAGGTGGGGCAGGATACGCTCAGCTTCGCCGAGGCGCTCCGCCGTGTGCTGCGCCAGGACCCGGACGTCATACTGGTGGGCGAGATGCGCGACCTGGAGACCGTCGCCACCGTGCTGACCGCTGCGGAGACGGGCCATCTGGTGATCGCCACGCTGCACACCAACGACGCCGCTCAGACGGTCAACCGCATCATTGACATCTTCCCGCCCCACCAGCAGAACCAGGTGCGCACGCAGCTCTCCTTCTGCCTGCTGGCGGTGCTCAGCCAGCGGCTGCTGCCGCGCAAGGGCGGCGGGCGGCGCGTGCTGGCCACCGAGCTGATGCTGAACAACTCGGCCATCGCCAACCTGATCCGCGAGGGCAAGGTCGCCAATATCTACGGCGTGATCGAGACGCAGGCGCGCCAGGGCATGTACACCATGGACGCCAACCTGAAGGACCTCTACCTGAGCGGCTTCATCGAGCGTGGCGAGGCCCGCCGCCGCATGAGACATCCCCAGATGCTGGACACTTAGCCGCGTTGCCCGGGGGACGCGTTCCCGGCGGAGGCAGCGCACCTACATACGGGAAACCAACCCGGTTAGGAGAGCTCACGGGTGTGGGACCAGGTTACCATGGCGGTACCCGGCAAGTGGTTTCTGGCCGTTCTCTGCGCGTACGGCCTTGTCGCGAGCCTGGTCTTCGCGTTTGCGCCCGTCGTGCGACAGTGGCGCGCCGTGAAATACTCCTACTTCGTGGGCTACATGGCCCTATGCGCGCTGTTCGCTTCTGCCCAGGGCCAGCACTTGGACGTCGGCCCGATGGACTTCGGCGCCGCCTTCACGGCGATGATGAAGCTGCTCGGGGGCCTCTTCGTGGGCACTCTGTTCAACATCGTCGCGCTGTACTACTGCCTGGTGGGGGCGCTTACGGCCATCGGGCGTTGGATGTGGGGGCTGGACAGCATGACCGTGCGCAAGACCTACGACAAGGCGGAGGCCGCCCGCGAGCGTGGCGACCTGGAGGCCGCGGCCGAAATCTACCGCCAGGAGCTGGAGAAGGAACCGCAGGACGCCGAGGCGAGGCGAAGGCTGGCCGAGATCCTGCTGGAGATGGACCGCACCGAGGAGGGCGTCGCGGAGCTGCGCGCCCTCCTCAAGCGCCTGCAGGGGTATCGGTCCTACTTCGGGGCGGCAATCCGGATGGGCGTGGTGCTGGAGGAGGAGCTGGGCGACCGGGCCGGCGCGGAGCAGGTCTACCGTGCTGTCCTGGCGCGTTACCCCCGCGGCGAATACGCACAGTACGCTCGGGCCCGGCTGGGCGAACCAGACCAGTAGGAGCCCTCTGTGGAAGGACAGGGAGACGCAGCGATGACGGATGCACCGGAGCAGGCCGACGGTGTCCGGGAATGGCTCCACAAGATGCTCGAGCGCACCGTGCAGCAGGGAGCCAGCGACCTGTTCCTGAAGTCCGGCACCCGGCCCGCCCTGCGCGTGGACGGACAGGTGGGCTTCGTGAAGGCCGAGCCCGTCGGCGACGACACCATGCAGCAGGTGGCCTCCATCGTGCTTGGCGACCGGCGCAAGCACCTGGGGGAGACCGGCGACGTGGACCTGGCCTACCAGGTGGACAAGGTGGGCCGCTTCCGGGTGAACGTTTACCGCCAGCGGGTGGGCCTGAGCGCGGCGTTCCGCCACGTGCCGCTGCAGGTGGCCTCGTTCGAGGAGCTCAACCTGCCCGTCCGGCAGCTCACGCACCTGTCGGAGCAGGACCGCGGCATCGTCCTGGTGACCGGCGTGACAGGGTCGGGCAAGACGACCACCCTCGCCGCCATGGTGGACTACATGAACCGCCACTTCGGCCGCCACGTCATCACCATCGAGGATCCCATCGAGTTCGTGCACCAGGACGGGCGCTGCCTCATCGAACAGCGCGAGGTGGGCTGGGACACGCCCACCTTCCAGCAGGCGCTCAAGCACGTGGTGCGCCAGAGCCCGGACGTCATCCTGATCGGCGAGATGCGCGACCGAGTGACCATTGAGACGGCCCTGAACGCCGCCGAGATCGGCCACCTGGTCCTGAGTACGCTCCACACCGCCACCGCCGTGCAGACACTGGAGCGCATAGTGGGCTACTTCCCCCCGCACCGCCACGAGCTGATCCGCCTCCAACTGGCCAACACCATCCAGGGCGTGCTTTCCCAGCAGTTGCTGGTGCGCAAGGACGGCTCCGGCCGAGTGCCCGCGGTGGAGGCGATGATGCGCGCCCCGACCGTATGCGAGCTGATCTTCAAGGGACAAACGCGCAAGCTGCGCCAGGCGATGCGGGAGGATACCTACTTCGGCAACCAGACCTGCAACGAGGTTCTGGTGCAGCTCTACGGGTCGGGCCAGATAGACATGGACAGCGCCCTGGCCGCCAGCGACCGGCCCCAGGAGCTGCGCAACCAACTCCAGGGCCTGACCAGGGGCGGGAGTTGACCTGCGCTCTGTTGCCTGGCGTTGCTCGAGTGCCTGCTGTTCGCCGGCTGAGATGGCCAGCCACGGACGAAGTGGACCGCGCGCGTGATTAAGTACATCGGCTCAAAGCGGCTGCTGGTGCCGAAGATAGTGGCCCTGGTGGGCGCGCTGCCGCAAGTGGAGAAGGTGCTGGACCTGTTCTCCGGCACCTCCCGCGTGGGCCGGGCGCTGAAGAAGGCCGGCTACGAGGTGACGGCGAACGACCATCTGGCGTTCGCTCACACGCTCGCGCAGTGCTACGTGGCAGCCGACGCACGCCGGTTGCGAGGTCCCACCCGAGAGCTGCTCATTGAGCTGTCGGCGGTGCCGCCCGAATCAGGCTATTTCACGGAAACCTTCTGCGTGCGCTCCCGGTTCTTCCATCCGAGAAACGGCGCCCGGGTGGACGCCATCCGGGAGCGCATTGCGCAGATGGACCTGCATCCCCACCTGGAGGCCATCCTGCTGACGGCCCTCATGGAAGCGGCCGATAGGGTGGATTCAACGACCGGTGTCCAGATGGCGTATCTGAAGCAGTGGGCCCCGAGGGCGATGAACGAGCTGGAGCTGCGCTTGCCGCAGCTTGTGCCCGGCAAGGGGCGTGCGCTGAACCTGGACGCCGCCGAGGCGGCCGAAACCGTGGAGTGCGACCTGGCCTATCTGGACCCGCCCTACAACCAGCACAGCTACATGGGCAACTACCACATATGGGAAACCCTGGTGAAGTGGGACAAGCCGGAGTTCTACGGCAAGGCCTGCAAACGAGTCGAGTGCAGGCGGTACAGCAGCCCGTTCAACTCGAAGCGGCGCATCCGCGCCGCCCTCCGTAGCGTCATCAACGCCCTCCGCGCGCGCTACCTGCTCGTCTCGTTCAACAACGAGGGCTATATCTCGAGGCGGCAGATGGAGGAGCTTCTGAGCGGTAAGGGCCACGTGGCTGTCTTTCCGTCGGACTACAGGCGCTACGTCGGCGCGCAGATTGGCATACACAACCCCGACGGCGAGAAGGTCGGCGAGGTGAGCCATCTGGACAACAAGGAGTTCCTGTTCCTGGTTACTGAGGACCGGGCCGACATGGAGCGCGCGATGGGGGCCTGGGCCGCGCTGGCGCCCCCAGAACAGCGGCCGCTGTTTGCGTAACCAGGAGGTTGTCAGCCCATCTGGACGCGTACTTCGTGGGTGGCACCGTCGCTCAGCACCGGCAGCAGGTTCGTCTCCAGCACCCGGCCGTCCAGCTGGACACCCGAGACCCCCTTGCTGACCCGGCCCGTGTTGTCCACGGCGATGCGATAGGTGGCGCCGCGGAACCGCCGCTCGACGGCGAAGCCGTCCCAGTCCGCCGGGATGCACGGGTCCACGCGCAAGCCGTCGTGCTCCGGCCGGATGCCCAGGATCCACTGCGTCAGGGCAACGTAGCTCCAGGCGGCCGTGCCGGTGAGCCATGAGTTCTTCGCCTCGCCGAAACCCGGCGCATCGGCGCCCGCGATCATCTGGGCGTAGACGTAGGGCTCGAGCCGGTGCACGTCGCTGCGCTCCTCCAGGTAGGCGGGCGTGAACCGCGTGTAGAGGTCGAACGCCCGCCCGCCGCGGCCGAGCATGGCCTCGGCGATGACGATCCACGGGTTGCAGTGGCAGAAGATGCCCGCGTTCTCCTTGTAGCCCGGCGGGTAGCTGGAGATCTCGCCCAGCTCGACACGGTACCCGCAGTAGGCAGGCTGGTGGAGCATGATGCCGTAGGGCGTCTCCAGATGCTCGGCAACGGCACCCAGCGCCCGCTCAGCGCGGCCGTCCTCCAGCCCCAGTCCGGCCATCACGCAGAACCCCTGCGGCTCGATGAAGATGCGACCCTCGGCGCACTGGCGGCTGCCCACCTTCCGCCCCTCGGCGTCGTA
>CAYFVS010000078.1:0-2239 GCA_964346565.1 uncultured candidatus Brocadiaceae bacterium
ACTCGTAGTACGCCATGAAGTTCTCCGGACTGTCCGCTCCGCCTTTCAGGAAGTACTCGCCCGTCTCGCCGAACTGCAAGTAGTGGCCGCCGACATAGCGCACCATGCCTTTGCCGCGGAAGTCGACCCCGGCCTTGTCCGTCGGGCTTACGCTGAACTCGACGGACGCACCGTCGAAACCCGTCGGACTGCCCGCGACCGGATCGGTGCTGATCGCCACGTCCGTCCCGGTGCGGAACGACGCCGTGTAGTCCCAAACACCCGTCTGGTCCGGCCTGAAGTGGACGCGCCACTTGTTGCCGCTGGTGGCGCCGCTCTCCGCGGCGTCACCGTCCGCGGCGTAGAAGCCCGGCACCGTGTAACTGGTGCCGCTGCCCGCGTGGGAGAACGTCACGTTCAGCCGGTAGTCCAGGAACGGGTTGGGACTGGCGCCCTCGCTGACCGAAGGACCGTCGAAGGTCACCGTCACCCGGTGCCACTTCTTCAGCTCACCGGTCACCGTGCCCGCGCTGCCGCCGGGATCGGTCGTCGCCGACGCCTCACCCGAGTAGCCGGACTCGTTCGACGAGAGGTCCACCGCCGTAACGACGTAGTAGTAGGTGGTATCGCCGGTCAGGCCCCAGTCCGAATAGGCGCTCTCGGAGATGTCCGATGCGAGGAGACTGTAGGGACCGCCCGGCGTGGTATCGCGGTAGACGTTGTAGGCGGCCAGGTCAGGCTCGGTGTTGTCGCTCCAGTCCAGGTTGATCTGGCTGGAGCCGGCAGCCGTTGCACTCAGGCCAGTCGGGGCCGCGGGCGGCGTGATGTCCGCCTCCGGGGTCGCCGACGCTTCGTTGGAGAAGCCCGATTCGTTCGACGACGTATCGAGCGCAGTCACCACGTAGTAGTAGGTGGTGCCGTTGGTCACGCCCGTGTCCGTGAAATCGCTTACAGCGACACCCGAGGCGATCTGCGTGTACGGCCCACCGCTGGTCGTGTCGCGGTAGACCGAGTAGCTGCCCAGATCGGGCTCGGTGTTGTCGTCCCAGTTCAGGCTCACCAGGCCGTCACCTGCGACGGCGCTCAGGCCCGTCGGCGCGGCGGGCGGCGTGGTGTCCGGCGGCCCCTGCGGGCTCTCCGGCGGGCCGTCACCGCTCGGCGTGTAACCCGAGTTCGTCGTCAAGACCACCTTGTCCACGATCGAACCGTCCTCGCGCATCCACACGTTCACCGTGTGCACGCCCGTCGTCGAGACGTCGAACGTCGCGACCGGCCCGTCCATCGTCCCGTTGGACCACCCGTAACTGCCCTGCGTGATGGTCATCCGGTCGCACGTGCCGATCGCCTGACCGTCAAGACCGGCGTGGATGGTGTTGGAATTGCTCACCGGCGCGTTGCCGCGGACCCACACGTAGTGCGTGCCCGTCTTGACGAACTCAACTTCGAAGTCCAGCCGCGGGCTGTTGTCAACGTAGCCCGTGTCGTTGTTGGTGCCGTCATCCGGCTGGGACTCCATGGCCCCCTCACCCGTGTAACCGCTCGGGCTGGTGACCAGCACCCAGTTGTGCCCGCCCTGGCTCACGTTGTCGTGGCAGTGCTCGGCCTCCGCCGACACGATGCCGTCGGCGCCGCTGTCCTGCTTGAACGCGCCGGTGCCGGACTGCGGCGTGGCGCTCGCCTCGTTGGAGTACCCCGACTCATTGGCCGACGTGTCGAAGGCGGTCACCACGTAGTAGTAAGTGGTGTCGTTGGTCACGCCGGTGTCGGTGTAGTCGCTGCCGCCGTAGACGCTGGCAACGGAGCTGTACCCCGAGCCGCTGGTGGTCGAGCGGTCGACCTCGTAGCCGTCCAGGTCCCCCTCGGTGTTGTCGTCCCAGTCCAGGCTGACCGAACCGTCGCCCGCCGTGGCGCTCAGGTTGGTCGGCGCCGCCGGCGGCGTGGTGTCCGCCTGCGTAGTCGCGCAGTCCTGGTTGGAGTCGGCGGACTCGTTGTTGGACGTGTCCACCGCCGTCACCGTGTAGCAGTACTGCGTCGAGCCCGACAGCCCCGTGTCGCTGTAACTGCTGGCGGCGACGCCCGTGGCGATCTGCGAGCCGCCCCGATAGACCCTGTAGCTATCCAGGTCCGGCTCGGAGTTGTCCACCCAGTCCAGGTCAATCTGGCTGGAGCTGACCGCTGCGGCGCTCAGGCTGATCGTGCCGGTGTCCTCGGTCGGCCCGTGGTCGGTCCAGTTGTCAATGACCTGCTGGCCGTCCACCCA
>CAYFVS010000079.1:0-2217 GCA_964346565.1 uncultured candidatus Brocadiaceae bacterium
GCCTGGGTGGACATCTTGAAGCAGGTCCACGAGGGCGGCGACCACCACCTGGTCCGCCTGCTCCACGACGATAACGAGGTCCTGAACCTGCCCTGGCTCATGGCCACGGACCCGGTTTCGAGCCGGCCGCTCAGCACCATCCGCAGATTCCTGCTGGCCAAGTGCATCAGGAAATTCGCCGAAGAAGCCGGCCCCGCCGTGGCGCTGGCCGCACCCTTGAAAGTCCTCGTCATGATCTCCTCGCCCGACGACAGCGAGTACGACAAGCGGCTGTCTTTCGAGGACGAGGAATTCCTCATCCTGCAGGCCTTCTCGCCCCTGATGGAGAGCGGCCAGGTGGAGGTCGATTTCACCGACGACGGCTCCCTGGAGGCCCTGGAGCGCAAGCTGAAGGCCAACCGCTACCACATCCTGCACGTCTCGGGCCACGCCATGTTCAAGGAGGGCAAAGGCATGCTGCAACTGGAGCATCCCTTAAGCCTCAAGAAGCAGGACACCCCGGCCGGCGAGTTCGCCGAATCGCTCAACTGCAACCCGGATTACCGCGTGCCGCTGGTGGTCCTCTCCTGCTGCCAGTCGGCCCAGGGCGGCGTGGAAAAGGGCCTGGGCGGCGTCACGAATCGGCTGCTCCAGGCCGGCGTGCCGGCGGTGGTCGGTATGGGGGCCTCGGTGTCGGACCACTACGCCGCTGTCTTCGCCGCGAGTTTCTACGCCTCCATCGCCGAGAGACAGAACGTGCCGGTCAGTTTCGGCCGGGCGGTGGAGTTCCTGCGTCAATGCGAATACGAGGACCAGGTCAAGGCCCACGCGGCGCACCCGCAGGCCCTCCAGTGGACCATCCCGAACCTGTACCTGCGGTCGCCCCTGGAGCACCTCGTGGACTGGACCAAGCCTCAGGAGAAGCTGAAGTTCTCCGCGCACCGCTACGTCGTGCAGGACGAGCGGCTCGTCCTGCGCCACGAAAGGCAGTTTCGCTTCATCGGCCGCCGGCGGGACAAGGCCCACATCCTGCCCGACCTCTACGACGGCAAGCCCATCCTCCTGCGCGGCCAGGGGGGCGTCGGCAAGACCGTCCTGGCCGAGCACCTGATCCAGCGCCTCATCGCCGCTCATCCCCGGACCCAGCCCTTCGTCCTTACTGAGGCCACCCGCAACATCGGCGACATCCTCGACCGCCTGCGAGGTTTCCTCATCGAGCGCGATTGCTTCGACCTGATGACCTATGACCGCCTCGACAAAGGCCTGGACAAGCTGCGTTATCTTGTGGCGCGTGTGGGTGAGATTTGCGAGCCGGTGTTAGTGTTCGACAACCTGGAGACGTTCCAGTCGGCGCCGGGCGAGACGTTCAAGGCGGAGTACGAGGATATCCGCGACGCGATCCAGCTTGTCTGCGGCATGGGCGTTGGTCACACGATTCTCACCGCTCGATACCCCTTGCCAGACCTTGGTGACGTCCCGGCCTTCGACCTCAACCAGGTGCCCCTCAACGACTTCTGGCGCAAGTGCCATCACCTCGGCCTCTACCAGATCGCCGGTTGGCTCCGCGAGCAGGACGCTGCCGGAACCAAGACAGTTGCTCTTGGCGAACCCCACCTCCAGTTCATCGACGTCGTCAGGCTCTTACACAGCACCTTCGGAGGTAATTACCGGGCGCTGGAGTTCTTCGACCAGCGGTTCGAGGAAGACCCAGGTGCATGCAAAGAGGCAATCGGCACTCTGGAGGCGTTCCAGGCCACGTACCGCGAGCAGGCTGAAGATGTTCGCCAGGCAATGGCCCAGAACCTGGCCTTCGATTCTCTGCTCGCGCTGGTCCGGCCCCAGCAGCTTGCCTTGTTGCGTCTGCTTGAGGGTTTCCGTATCCCGGTGATGCCGGAGGCGACGCAAATGCAACTGGAGGAGGCTGGGCAAGCCATTTCAGAGATGGACAGCCAATTGCTGCGCTTGCAGGAGCTGACTCTCGCGGAGATTTCGCTCGATCCCGAGATCGGGTCCGCGTTCTATTACGTCACGCCTATCGTCCGCGACCTCCTGGCCCGCGCCGAGGCCGGTGACGCCCACGCGCCGACGGTGCCCATGTCGCACCAACTGGCCGGCGCGTATCACTTCCATGTATTCAACAATGAGATCAGCCCGACGCTCACGGAGCTCGAAGAGGCGTTCTTCCACTTCTGCCAGGCACGCAATGGCGACCGGGTCGAGGAGATCGGCGACCGACTG
>CAYFVS010000080.1:0-1843 GCA_964346565.1 uncultured candidatus Brocadiaceae bacterium
GCGGCGAGCCAGAGCGCATACCCAAGATCCAAGTCTTCCCCAGCCGACAGAAGCCGTTCGACAAGCGGCACGTCCCCGTTTCTCACTGCACCTGCTAACGCTCCAGATTGCACCTCAGCGCCGTACTGCAGCAGCAGTTCGACCGCGGCCCCGTCGCTCCAGACAGCAGCGATCTCCAAAGGACTAGTTCTCTCCTCCGTTTCCTCATCCAAGGCTACCACGACCGAGCGGTTCGGGTCCGCGCCCTGGCCCAGCAGCAGTTCGGCCGCCTCGTACTGGTTGCCCACCAGTGCATACAGCAGCGGTGTCACCCCTTCGGCGTTGCGTGTGTCCAGTGAGGCTCCCCCTGCCAGCAGCAGCCGCACCGCCTCGACGCGTCCGTTGAGCGCCGCCCAGTGCAGTGGGGTGTCGCCATGCCAGTCACGGGACTGGACTGAATCGGCCTTAGCGCCGGTTATGCGCCGTAAGACATCCACCTCGCCCAGCCCGGCCGCGGTGAACACATCGTGGTGGGCACCGTGGCGTAAGAGCAGGTGCGCGGTATCCTCATGGGCCACTAGTGAGATATGCGGCGTTTTATCGTACCCCGGACTCACAGCCCAGCGGAGAGGGCTCTCGTGTGCCGCCGGATCGCGTGCATTCACGGCGTCCGGGTCCTCCGCAAGGATGGCAGCGCATGCCTCAGTGTCTCCGAGTCCCGCGGCGGTGAAGATGTCATGCTCCGCGCCCCAGTCGAGAAGAAGCTGTGCCACCTCCTGCCGATTCAGCCGAGCGGCGTGGTGAAGCGGCGTCAACCCGTCCTCGTCTCGTCTGTGGACCAGGGACGGGCGCTCTGCCAGCATCTTCTCCACCACTTCGGCCAAGCTGGTAGCCGCCGCCTCGTGGATCGGCATGAAGTCCGCCCACTCTTGGGCGGCCGCGCCCGGGCCAAAAGCGCACAAGACCGCAAGGATCCAGATTACAGGCGTGAGCCGTTCCATTTTGTTTGGCCTCCTAATCCTGCCTACTCCTCCCTCCATACCTTCACCTCCTGCCATCCAGTGGCCGCTACCGCACAGGCTGCATCAGTAGGCCTGCCGTAAGTCCAACAGCAATTCTCCAGCTCCGAGCCCGTGGCTTCTGGGTTCGGGCGGTACGGGACCTTTCCGCCCTTCCTCCTTAACCACACCTCAGTCCTGACCGGCGCCACTGTACGGCGTTTCACGGCTCGCCACTGCCGCTCATACACTGGGAAGCTGCCGCTAACGGGAAACTCGCATTCCAGTTCTGGCAGCGATACGGTGACTTTGCCAGATACGCTGTACTGCGTCTCGTTCGTACGCTGCTGGAACTTGTACCGATAGCAGTCCCACCGGCAGCGCACGCGGGTCATCGGGCCGTTCCAGGTTGGTTTTCCCGTTATACTTGCGCCCTCGTAGTCAATAATCCAGTTATCTATTCTACCCTCGTCCTCCGACATGGAAAGGAAGTCCTCCTCGAAGTTCCCCGGGTAGTTCTCAACCATAGCATCCCAGTCACTCACGCTCCCCCAGTTGCCTTCCTGCGTCTCACCTTTGCTGTAATTGATGTCCCACGCGATGTATCCGAGGTCGTAAGGCAAAACGACCTTGCCGTGTTGGTCCTGCGGCTCGAGGGCAAGCGCATCAGTGCTGCGTGTGACCATGCCGGCCACGTAGCAGTAGAGGTTCAGCCAATCGGCATAGCCTTCGGGGTCGCGGGAAACGAAGCGGCCGAGCACCACCGAGTACTGGCGGTTGCGGTAGTACATCAGGTCCGATTCGAGGTCCAGGCGGCGGGCGGTAAAGAGGTAGGGGTTCTCGGCGTCGCTGGCGCCGTCGGAGTC
>CAYFVS010000081.1:0-8572 GCA_964346565.1 uncultured candidatus Brocadiaceae bacterium
GCCCTGGAGCATGAGGATTCGCGCGCTCTCGGGGAACTCGCGATCGTAGCAGATCATCGCGCCCACCTTGACCGTTCCGGCGGCGGTGTCCAGCTCGGCGACGTGGAAGCCGTCGCCGGGGCTCAGCGCTGCCTCTCCCCCGAAGTCGCAGGTGTGCACCTTGGCGTAGGTCAGCATCATCTGTCCGTGTCGGTCCATCAAGGACACGGAGTTGCGCGGCCCGTCAGGGCGGGCCTCCAGGTACGTGATGGCGATGGCCATGCCCAGCTCGCGCGCCAGGGCGCGGAAGTGCGCAACGAACGCGTCGTCGCGCCCGATGGCGCGGGCCTGCCAGGCAGCCACGCCGTCGCTGTCATCCGGGTCCGGCAGCGTGTATCCGATGTTCCACATCTCCGGGAACAGAGCAACATCCGCGCCCATCGCGTGTGCCCGGCGACAGAATTCCTCCCCCTTTGCCAGGTTCGCCTCCTGGTCCACGCCGTCGGCAGACATCTGCAGCAGAGCTACTCTAAGCGGGCTCATTGCCGCCTCCTTCATGGTTTGGACGGCTGCGCGGACAAGCGGGGCCGTCGCGGCTCCGTCCGCTGATGACGCGCCGAGCTGCGGCCCGCGCGCTCACTCCTCGTAGGGCTCCAGGTGGACGACCACGTCCGCCAGCCGGGGCCCTTGATGCAGAAGGCGCTGCTTGACCTGTTCACTGACCTCGTGCCCTCGTTGCACCGGCATCTGACCGTCCACCAGGATGTGCAGGTCGGCGTGGACGGTGTTGCCGACGATGCGGGTGCGCAGAGCGTGCACCTCACGGACCCCCTCCGTCTCGAGCGCAATCTGCCGGATCCGCTCCTGCTCCCCGCGGGACACGCCCGTGTCCGTCAGCTCCTGCAGCGCCGGCCGGGCGACCTGCACGGCGGCTCGCAGGATGAACACAGATACCACTACGGCGCCCACGTGGTCCAGGAAGTACCAGGCCGGATGCAACCGGGCGGCCAGCACCGCCAGGACCGCAGGAACCGAGCTGAGCGCGTCCGAGCGGTGGTGCCACGCGTTGGCCACCACGGCGTTGGAGCCGGTCCGCCGGCCCACTGCGACCGTCCAGCGGTAGAGGATCTCCTTGCTGACGACGGAGACCAGCGCGGCCGCCAGCGCGATGAGTCCGGGCGGGGCGGCATGGGCCCGCTGAAGCGTGGCCAGCGCCCGCCATCCAAGGCCGAGGGCCGCCGCCGCCAGCAGCAGGCTTATCAGCAGCGTCACGAGCGCCTCGATGCGGCCGTGCCCGTGGGGGTGGTCCCCGTCCGGGGGCCTGGACCAGTAACGCACGCCGACCAGCACCGCGATGTCCGTGGTGCTGTCGGAGAGGCTGTGGACGGCGTCCGCGACGACGACCTGGCTGTGCCCCAGCAGCCCGCCGGCCAACTTCAGGGCGGACAGGGCCGTGTTCCAGACCAGGCCCGTCCACGTGACCCGGCAAATCCGGGACACGTTCTCGTCTCGCGCCTGTCGGATTGCCTCCTCTGGCATTGCGCCCCCTCGGCCTGGTTCAGCGTTGCCTGGCCGGCCGGCTATCACGCCTCCGCCCATGGCGTGCGCATGTGCCAGTCTGTCTCGCGCTGGTAGGCCGCCGCTGCCCGCAGCAGCCGCGCGTCCTGCCAGTGCGGCGCCATGAGCTGCATCCCTACTGGCAGCCCTCCATCGGTGAAGCCGCAAGGGACGGAGATGCCCCCGATGCCCGCCAGGTTGGCCGATATGGTGAAGATGTCGCTAAGATACATCTCCAGCGGATCGGCCGTTTTCTCACCGATGCGGAAGGCGGGCGTAGGGCTGGTGGGGCTGAACAGCAGGTCCACCTCCTCGAAGGCTGCCTCGAAGTCCTCCCGTATCAGCCGCCGCACCCGCGCCGCCTTCAGGAAGTAGGCGTCGTAGTAGCCCGCGCTCAGCGCGTAGGTGCCCAGCATGATGCGCCGCTTGACCTCGTCGCCGAAGCCCTCCCCGCGCGTGCGGCTGTACATGTGAATCATGTCCTCGTGATCGGCGCTGCGGTGGCCGTACTTGACCCCGTCGTAGCGCGCCAGGTTGCTGCTCGCCTCGGCGGTGCACAGGATGTAGTAGCAGGCCACGGCGTAGCTGGACGGCCGGCCGCCCTCGGTCTCGATGCGGCTGTGGGGCAGGCTGACACGGCGGAACTCCGCCCCCAGCCCCTCGAGCACCCGCCGCGCCTCCTCCAGAGCCGCGCTCACCTCCGGGTCCACGCCGTCCTCCATGAAAAACTCCTCCGGCGTCCCGATGGTCAGCCCCGCCAGGTTCCCGTCAATGGCCGCCGCGTAGTCCTCCGGCTCGCGCGTGGTGCAGGTGGAGTCCCTCCCGTCCGGCGGCGAGATGACCTCGAGGAGGGTCGCCAGGTCCCCCGCGGTGCGGGCGAAGGGGCCTATCTGGTCCAGCGAGCTGCCGAACGCCACCAGCCCGTAGCGGCTCACCCGGCCGTAGGTCGGCTTCATGCCCAGCACGCCGCACAGTGCGGCCGGCTGGCGGACGGAGCCACCCGTGTCGCTGCCCAGCGCCAGGGGCACCATGCCGGCTGCCACCGCCGCCGCGCTCCCGCCGCTGGAGCCGCCGGGGATGCGCTCGGCGTCCCACGGGTTGCGGGTCACCTTGAAGCCGCTGTTCTCGGTCGAGGAGCCCATGGCGAACTCGTCCATGTTGGTCTTGCCGATGATGACGGCGTCCTCGGCCAGCAGGCGCTCGACCACGTGGGCGTCGTAGGGGGGCACGAAGTCCGCCAGTATCTTCGAGCCGCAGGTGGTGCGCACACCCCGCGTGCAGATGTTGTCTTTCACCGCCACCGGCACGCCGGCCAGCCGGCCCATCTGCTCCCCCTGGACGCGGCGCTCATCCAGCTCCCGTGCTCGCTGGAGGGCTTCGTCCGTGCAGACCGTCAGAAAGGCATCCACGGCCTCCTCGCGCTCTTCGATCCGCGCCAGATGCTCGGAGACCATGTCCTCCGCGCTCTGCTCGCCGGACAGGAAGGCGTCGCGAATCTCCGATGCTGTCGCCGGTGCTTCGGCCATGGATGGACGCCCCGCAGAGGGGATTCGGACGGGCAGCGGCATTGTAGCGCAGGGGCGTTCAGCCTGCAAGGCAGGCGGGCGGCTCCGTCCGTGTCCGCTTTGCGGACAGAACGCCCCCGCTCAGATGCCCATCTGTCGCCTCCAGGAGGGTTTGTTTCGTCAGAGCCCTTGAGGGCACCCAACGTGGCCGGACAGTGGGGAAGTGCGCCACGGCGGGGCCTCAGGACCGGCATCTCAGTCGGTGGGTCGGGCGTCATGGCTTACAGTATAGGCGTATAGGCGCGAATGTCAAGTGCCGGAGGGCGCTTCCCTCCAGGCTCCGCTTCCACTCGCCCACCAGCGCGCGATAATGTCCCCACCGGGCTGCCAAACGGACCGTGCGTGTCGCCGGAGGAGGCAGATGGACGTGGCCGGCTTCATCGCCAAGTGGAGCAAGTTTGAGCTTCCGGGGCGCTCAGCCGCGCACCAGCACTTCTGCGACCTCTGCGAGTTGCTGGACCAGGCCCCCGCCCGGGTGCGCCGCGATTTGGCTCAGATGAGCTGCAGCAGGCTGCGCAGCCTCGTGCCGGCGGGGAGCGTGGACGCCCTGCCCCGCCTGCCGGCAACGCGGCCAGGGCCTCTCGAAATGGACGAACTGCTGGACGGCTCACCCACACCGTCCGGGCGTATCAACGGCTGAGAGAGGAGGCAAGGCATGAGATTGCGGTTGTTGATACTGATGCTGGTGCTGTCGGTCTGCGCGCCGGTCGTGGCGGCGGAGGAGCCGGAGCCGGTTCGGCTGACCGCCTCACCGGCGCCCGAACCGGTGCCCGCCCTGCGATACTCGCTGCTGCCGCAGCCCTCGGAGATCGAGCACGGCAACGGCGCGGCGGCCTACCTGCGGGCCGCCGCACTGGCGGCGCAGGCTTCCGACGACGCCGCCGACGCGCTCAACGCCGCGCTCTACGCATCGCCGGGGGAACTGAAGCTTGAGCCAGCACGGAAGGCGCTGAGTCCCTTCAATGACGTGGTTCACTACGCGCACATTGCCGCCCGTCGGCAGCCGGTGGACTGGGACCTGCCGCTGGAGGAGGGCTTCTCAATGCTCATGCCGGAGTTATCCCACATGCGGGCCGCAGCTCGGGCTCTGGCGCTGAAAGCGCGCATCCAGATTGCCGAGGGGCGCTTCAAGGACGCCATCGGAACGCTTGCCACGGGAATGGCCCTGGGACGGGACCTGGGCGAGGCGCCTACGCTGATACATGGACTGGTGGGAATCGCGATAGGCCAGATAGTCCTCAGCACGGCGGAGGATTTGGTGAGGCAGCCCGGGAGCCCGAACCTCTACTGGGCACTGGCTATGCTGCCTGACCCGGCGGTGAGCCTGCGACGAGGGTTGGAGACGGAGATTCAGGGCCTTGCCGTCTGGCCTCCGGCCCTGGCCAATCCCCTGGAGGCAGGTCTCAGCCCCGAGGGCTGGAACAAGGTGGTCGGCGAGGCGCTTGCTCGGCCTCTCGGCGCTCAGCGCTCCCAGGTGCAGGGAGTGCCTGTTGCGGCGGCCATCGCCCTGGTCACTTACACCGATGCCAAGGAGTACCTCATCGAGGAGCGGGGCCTGCCGCCGGAACGGGTGGAGAGCATGCCTGTGCTCCAGGTCGTGGCGACCTACATCGTGGACGGCTTCCGGCGGGTGGCGGAGGAGGGGCTGAAATGGTACTACGTGGACTACCCGGCGTACCGACCCCAGGCGGAGGAGGTCGAACGGAATCTCAGGACGGCTTCCAGGCGAAAGGACACCTGGCTCTCCGCCATGCTCCTGCCGGCGTTCAGGCGCGCCCGCGAGCAGGAGGTGCGGCTGCAGCGTCGGGTCAAGGTCCTACAGGCCGTCGAGGCCCTGCGCATGCACGCCGCCGCAAACGACGGCGAACTGCCTGCCTCGTTGGGCGACGTGCAGGTCGTGCCCATTCCCGAAGATCCCGTCACGGGACAGCCCTTCAGCTACGAACTGACCGAGGAGGGCGCCGTTCTCTCTGCGCCGCCCGTGCGGGAGTCAAGGCCCGACACGGCCATGCGCTATGAGCTGACCATCCAGCCGGAGGAGACACGATGACAGGCAGGCTTCGCGTAACAGTGACCTCGCTGCTGTTGGTCGCCCTGGCGCACGCGACGGCAACGACCGTTGCGCCTAACCATCGGCAGCGCCTCGCGCCCTTCATCGAGAACCAAACGGTGGCGGTGGGTTACCTCGACCTCTCGGCGCTCGAACTCCAGGCGCTGGCGGCCGAACTCCGAACCGCCGGGTGTGCCGACGACCTGGTGGCGCAGGTCCAGGAGGGGTTGTCCGGTGCTCTCGCTCCGTTGAGCCAGGCCGGCCTGCGGGAGCTGTACATGGTGGTCAGCACCGACTACCTGCTGGCGCAGCCGATGGCCCTGGTGGCGCCGCTGGCCGACGAAGCCGACCCCGCCCCGGCCCGGCAGTTGCTCGGAGGAATGGTGCACGGCTTCGAGACGGACACCATGCACGGCGCAGTGGTGGCCGCCGAGCCCTACGCGCTGGAGCAGATCCGCCGCAGCCGGCCGGTCCGCCGGCCCGGCCTGGAGTCGGCCGTCGAGGCGGCGGCAGACGCCCCGGCCTGGTTCGCCTTCGCACCCACCGACGACAACCGGCGCGTGATCGAGGAGACCATGCCCGGCCTGCCGGAGGAACTCGGCGGCGGGCAGAGCACGGTTCTGACGCGGGGCGTCCGCTGGGCCCTGGTCGGTGCCACCCTCCCGCCGGAGCCGACGGTCCGCGCGACGGTTCAGTCTGAGAGCCCGCAGGCCGCCGTGGCCCTGAAGGAATGGTGGGAGGCCTTCTCTGCAGCGTTCACGCAGCACCCCGAGGTCCAGCGGGAGTTGCCGATGGCGGTGCAGGTGGCGTCCATGCTTGAGCCCCGCGTTACGGAAGCCCGGGTGCAGGTTACGCTTGACGCGGACCCCCTCCGGGAGATGGCATCGGCTCTGTTCGCCAGAGCCGCCGCCAAGGCGCAGGCCGAGGCCCGTCTCAAGGCCAGCGAGGCCAACCTGCACCGGATCGGAATGGCGATCGCCGCCTATCGAGCGTACCACGACGGGCAGTGGCCCGACGACCTCGAGCAGGTCGTCGAGGCCGGCTACGTGGAGGCGGCGGCGTTCAAGAACCCCCGCCGGCCGGATCTGGAAGTGGGCTACGAGTACCGCAAGCCCCCCGAGGACGCCGCCCCCGGAACCGCACTCGTCTGGGAGAAGTTCGAGCAGTGGCCCGACGGTGGTGTGCACGTCGTCTTTGCCGACAACGCGCTGATGACCGTCCGCGACCCTGAACGCTTCCAGCAGGTCCTCCAAAGCGGCCGCTGAACCCCTGCGCCTCGGTTCACTGCGACCACGGGACCAGTTGGTCGCTGCCCTTCATGCGGCTGTAGGCCCTCTCCCAGGCGAACGGGTTCCGCAGCGGACTGGGGTCGCCCATGCCGGTCTTGACCAGCTCGGCGAACTCCCCTTCCCGCCACTCGGTGAGGCAGAAGTCATACTGCCTCAGGTAGCCTGGCCCGCCCGCGAGCGCGCGGTCAATGTCCCGCTTGATGGTCCCGTAGAGCTGGCCCAGGGTCTCCGCGTCGCGCACGGCCTCCAGGTCCGGCCGCACGATGATGCCTATCCTCTCCTCCCCGTCCCCCTCGGGCTCGCTGACGGGGCGGACGGCGAACTCGTCAATCGTCTCGCAGGCCGACAGCGGCTCCTCTAGCTCCTCCTCGGGGAAGATCTTCTTGCCGCTGGGCAGGACGATGACGTGCTTGACGCGGCCGATGACGTAAAGGTCGCCGTCCCTGTCGCGCCGGCCGATGTCGCCGCTGCGCACGGCGCCGTCCTCCATCTGCCGCGCGGTGCGCTCCGGGTCGCGGTGGTAGCCGCGCATGACGTGGGGGCCGGCGACGAGCATCTCGCCCCAATGCTCCAGGTCGAAGGACAACTCCTCGACGCGGCTCTGGGTGAAGGTGATGCAGGTGTCCGCCAGGGGCCGGCCGATGGAGCCGGCCTTCCGCTCGTAGTGGCGCGTCAGGTAGAACCGCCACGGGCTGAACTGCTGCACCGCGCCTACCGGTGACAGCTCGCTCATGCCCCAGCCCTGCACGACAGGGATGCCGAGCAGGAAGAACTCCCGCAGCACGCGGGGGGAGATGCGCGCGCCGCCGCTGACCGCGAAGCGCAACTGGAGCCCGCCGAACAGCCCCACGTGCACGCGGCGGAAGAGCAGCCGGCCCACGTTCAGGCCCGCGGCCCGCTTGATGGTGGCCGAGAGGCGCCGGGCCTGCTCGAACTGCGCCAGCCGCCCCTGCCGGTCGGCCAGGCGGCGGATGCCGTCCAGCATCGCTTCGAAGACGCGGGGCACGCCCACCAGCACGGTCGGCCGGCTCAGGCGCATCAACTCGCGAGAGCGCCTGTCGCGCACGTCGCCGCAGGCCATCCGCGCGCCGGCGTACAGCGGCAGCACCACGGTGGTGGTCAGGGGGTAGGCGTGGTGGTAGGGCAGCAGGGCGGGCAGGCAGTCGCGCCGGGCCACGCCGAACCGCCGGCAGGAGCGGTCGGCGTCGAATACCACGTTGCTATGGGTCAGCTCGACGCCCTTCCTCGGGCCGGTGGTGCCGGAGGTGTACAGTATCTGGGCCAGGTCGGACGGGCGCACGGGGGGCTGGGGCGGCGGCTCGTCTGCTTCCTCATCGGACGGCACGAGGCGCGCGTCGGACAGCTCAGCAACCGCCCCGGCGTCCTCCCGCCGGCAGACGACCACCGCGGCCTCCGAGTGGGACAGGGCGAAGCTGAGCCGCCCCGGGTCCTCGGCCAACATGCCGTAGTCCAGCGGCACCGCCACGGCGCCCAGGCGGAAGACGGCGTAGTAGACCTCCACCCAGCGGCGCGAGTTGGGCATGAGGATGGCGACGGTGCTGCCGGGCCGGACGCCCTCGGCGTGGAGTCGTGCGGCGAATCGCCAGACGCTGCCCCGCAGCTCCGCGTAGGTTGTGTGTGCGAGATCCCCCGCCGCATGAAGCGTCAGCAGTGCCACGCGCTCCGGATGGCGGGCGGCGCGCGCCGGCACCACGTCAGCCAGCGTGCGGATGTCCTCGGTGCCCGGCACGGCGCGCATGGTACGGCCCTCCCGGCAGTCCCTACACGGGGTAGAGGTGCTCCACCAGGGGCAAAGCGACGCGCTGGCCGGTCAGGGCGGACAGGCGCGCGGCGTCCATGATCTGTTGCGCGTCCAGGCTGTTCTCGGGGCTGCATATGCCCTCGACCGGCTCGCTGGTGCGGATGCAGTGCACGAAGTACTCCGGCCCGTTGCTGCGGGGCGGTTCGAGGGCAGGCGCCTCCAGCTCGGCCCCTTCCTTGTCCTCTTTGGTGCACAGGCGCACCGTGCCGCGGCCCGTCACGATGGTGCCCTCGGTGCCGTAGAGGACCAGGTCGTGCGGCGGCCAGCCGGGGACGGCCTCGGTCCAGGTGCACTCGATGACGGCGTTGGC
>CAYFVS010000082.1:0-1870 GCA_964346565.1 uncultured candidatus Brocadiaceae bacterium
GGTCCACCTGGCTCTGGACCACGCCCGGGTCGCCGGTGGCGAAGCGCAGCGTGACTATCGAGCCCCAGCGGTGGACGAAGATGCGATGGTAGAGCGAGTTGCGCTCGTAGATGACGTCGCCCCAGCGGGCCGTGTACGCGCCGGCCAGCAGCGCCGCGCCGCCCAGCAGCACGACCAGCGCCGCCGCTTTGGTGGTCCTGCTCATTCGGTCCCTCCCGCCGGCGGTTGCTCGGCGACGGGCGCGCGCCGGAGCCAGGCGTGCAGCAGAATGGCCCCCGCCAGGGCCAGCAGTACCAGGCCCGACCCCGTGACCGTCCGACGCATCGAAAGCCGCACCAGGTAGAACGCCGTCGCTATGCAGCCGGCGAAGCTGGCCACCGTCGAGACGCCGAACACCAGCCCCGTGTTGAAGCCCGAGCGGGTGACGTCCCGCGTCAGCCAGCGCACGGCCGTCGGGCTGACCGTTCCCAGCAGACACGTCGGCACGGCGAACAGGCCGAACGCCGCCAGCAGCGAACCCCACGTGATGTCGAAACCGGCCGCCAACAGGGCGTCGCACAGCGGGCGCACCCCGTAGGGCAGGGCGCAGAGCCAGGCGCCCGCCACGCCGATGCACACCCCGAGGGTCACCTGGCTGGCCGAACGGTGGCTCAGCCAGCCGCCCAGCGTGTAGCCGACGGCCAGGCTCAGCAGGAACACACCGATCACGCTGCCCATCACGACGTAAACGGCGCTGCCGAAATACGGCGCCACGATGCGCGCGCCGAGGATCTCCATCTGCATGATGAGCCAGCCGCATGCGGCGGCGATGAACAGGACGGCGGCCCCTCTCGGCAGGCTCGGAGCACCCTCCAGGCTTGCCTCTGCCTCACGTTCAGCCAAGCGATACCCCCGGCGCCGGTGCTGCGTGATGGGTTCATCCATGCACTATATCCGCGCCGGGGATTGCCCGCAACCACGCCGGCGCCTGGCCGGTCTGCTTGCAGGTTCGCGTGACTGCGCGCCGCTCAGTCTACCCCAAACGACCACGCGATGATCTGGCGGGGCTTCGTTTCCTTTGACATCACTGACTCGTACACATCGTCCACGAGCTCCCGAGTGTCGCTGGCCGGCATGCCTCGGATCTGCAGGAAGGAATCCAGTATGGCGGGAACGCGCCACAGGTGCAGCCTGTCCTGCATGGTCATGCGGAACTGCTGAGTCTCGCGACGGAGCAGCTTGAGTCTCGTGTCAGCGAAGACCGTTTCGACCTCCCCAGGATCCGGCAGGTCAGCGGGCGACCGGAGGTTACGTTCCAATCCTCGTTCACAGGCGCGATCGTGCAAGGCCTGCCGAAACGGATCTCGCCACCCACGCCATCCGTGCGGTGCGTCAAACTTGATCATCCCGTTATGCGCGTTCAGAAGCAGGCGCCCTCTGGCCGACAGGCGTTCCCTGCACCATCGAGCGAAGTGTGCAAGGCTGGTGCCCCGATCCGCCAACAGCGTCAAGGAAAGGTGGCACACAATCAGGTCGAACTGCTGGTCCCTTACATCCACGTCGCCACCGGGGCTCGGGATTGGAAGCTGACAGAGGGCAAACCGGGTTCTCTCCTCAGGGAGCACATCGCGCGCGGCCAGAAGCATAACGGGTGAGGCGTCGAGGACGGTCAGCTCGGCTTGAGGGAACTTCTGCAGAAGCGTAACCGACAAGTCCCCGGTGCCAGCACCGACATCGAGCATAGAACGCGGGCCGGGATCCATATCGTCGGCCAGTGCGACCAGGCTTTCCATGCTGCTGTTCATACCGTCATAGTTCTCACAGAACTGACGCCACTCGTTGGCGCTGCAGTCCCAGACGGAGGGCTGGAAAGTGCCCATCTCCTGTGCGT
>CAYFVS010000083.1:0-5656 GCA_964346565.1 uncultured candidatus Brocadiaceae bacterium
ATGAACGTGGCAAGCGTGGTGGCCACGGCCAGGATGTAGCCCACGAACATGGCGCCGGCGTCGCCCATGAAGATCGACGCAGGGGGGAAGTTCAGCAGCAGGAAACCCAGCACCGCGCCGATCAGCGCCAGCAGCAGGCCCGCTATGAAGTTCTGACCCGTCTGCAGCGCCAGCACCACCAGCGTGCCCCCGGTCAGGAATGCCACCAGCCCGCTCTGGCCGTCGGTGTTGTCCAGCAGGTTGAAGCAGTTCATCAGCAGCACGATCCACACGGCGGTGACGGCCACCTGCACCCAGGCCGACTCGATGAACAGCGTGATGCGCACCTGGGGCAGCAGCGCGATGGCCACGGCCACCACCGACTGACCCGCCAGCTTGGGCCGTGGGCCCAGGTGCAGCACGTCGTCCACCAGCCCCAGGGCGGTGATCGCCACTCCTCCCGCCAGCAGGGCGGCAAGCAGCGGAAACCGCGCGCCCGCGAGAGCGACGTGGCTGTGCAGCTTCAGCGGCACGTGAAACAGGGAGGGATCCCGCGCCCAAAGCCAGGCCGCCGCTCCCACTGCCAGCACGGGCACAGTGCAGCCGAGCATGATGGCCACCCCCCCGCCCAGAGCCACCGGGTCGGGGTGCTCCTTGCGCCCGCCCGGATGGTCCAACAGCCCCCAGCGGTGCGCCCATCGGCGGATGAGCAGCGCAAGGCACAGACTGAATACGAACGAGACGCAGAAGGCTGCCGTCAGGATCCACCGCAGCATTGCGCGGCACTCCTTCACCTGAGGCCGAAGCACCTTTACGATAAGCGTTTGCGGCCCTGCGCGCAACGCCTGAACCGCCCCCGCGCGACGGAACTGGCCGGCGGCCTTGCAGGCATGGGGCCGCAAGGGGTAAGACTCCCCAGATGTGAACAACGCGCAACGGGGCGCTCACGAGGAGGTTCGCCATGTCAGGCCACCCAGTCACAATGAGGTCCGAGCCGCCGGGAGCCGACAGGATCGAGTCCATGCTTCGCGCCTCGGAGTTCCGCCCCATGCCCCCCGCCTCGGACCGGGGGGCCTGGCGGGCGGTGGCCGACCGGGCGTGCGTGGCTGCCCACATGCCGGAGCTGCTGGAGCGGGTGAAGCACGCCGCGCACGGCGGCCCCGAGCCTGTCCTCGCCACGCACTATCTGGACTTCTTCCGCACCGGCAGCCGCGCGGCGCACAGCGCCTCCGCCCGCGGCCGGGTCGGGGGGCTGGCCCTGATGACCGCCGTCGAGTGCATTGAGGGCGCGGGACGCTTCATGGATGCGTTGCTTGAGCTGAGCTGGGCCGCCGCCGAGGAGACCTCCTGGATCATGCCCCCGCACCTGCCGGAGGGCCGGCGGCTGCCCGATGTCGAGAAGCCGGTCATTGACCTGCGCGTCGCTACGATGGGCAGGGCCCTGGCGGAGTTGGTCTACCTGCTCGGCGACAGGATGGACGAGGTCAGCGCGCAGTGGCGTCGCAGGCTGTGCCACGAGATCGAGCGGCAGGTGGTGCGTCCCTACCTCAATGCGGAGCATTCCTGGGAGCGGTGCTCTCACAACTGGAACGCCGTCTGCACCGACGGTGTGGTGGCGGCCGCGCTGCTGGGCGGCTTGGACGCGCCGACGTGCGCTCGGGTGCTGGCCAAGGCGCTCCAGTCGGTCGGGCCGTTCCTCAGGGGGTTCACGCCCGACGGCGGGTGTTCGGAAGGGCCGGGCTACTGGCGGTTCGGCATGAACCACTTCTCAGCGCTCGCCTACTACGTGCACCGGGCGACCGGGGGGAGGGTTGACCTGCTGGCGGACCCGGTGCTGCCGCGCATCTACGAGTACCCGACGAAGGCGGTCCTTTCGGACCGCCGTGTGGTGAACTTCTCGGATTCGCCGGCGAGCGATGACTTCCGCAGCGGGCCGGTTGCCTGGTGCGCCGATCGGCTCGGAGTCGAGCAGATGGTCGCGCTGGCCTCCGGAGATCGCCCCGGCCTGCCGGTGCGGACGGTGCTTGACGTCCTGCTTATGCGTGAGCCGCGGCACTTCGCCCCGCTGGCGGAGGCCGTCCTGCCCGAACTGATGGTGATGGTCGCGCGCGAGGAAGGCGGGCTGGTCCTCGCGGCCAAGGGCGGGCACAACGGGGAGCATCACAACCATAACGACGTCGGCGCCTTCATCGTGCACTTTGCCGGGCAGTCGCTTATCTGTGACCTGGGCAGGGGGGAGTACGTGCGTGACATGTTCGGCCCCCGCCGCTACGAGCTGCTGGTCACGCGCAGTCGCGGGCACAACGTGCCGCTGATCAACGGCATGGAGCAGCCGGCCGGGAGCGAGTGGCAGGCGCGTGAGTTCCGTCCGGATACAGGCTCCGACGCGGCCAGGGCGAGCATGGATCTGACCGGTGCGTATCCAGCGGGAGCCGGCCTGGAGTCGCTCAGACGCTCCCTGACGCTGCACAGATCCTCGATGCCCCTTGTAGAGCTGCGGGACAGTGTGGCCTTCTCCGGGTCCGACCGGTCATACGAGCTGCCGCTCTACACGGAAGGCGCGTTCACCCGCACGGCCGACGGCGGGCTGCGGGCCGAGGGCGAAGGCGTCGCGCTGGCCGTCGAATGGAACCCCGACGTGCTCCAGCCAAAGGTCGAACGGGTCGAGCACGGAGATGCCGGGCTGGAGAGCCGTTTCGGCCCGGCGTTGTCGCGCTGCACCTTCCGTTTGAAGGGCGCGCCCGCCGAGGCCGATGTCCGCATCCGGTTCGTCCCCTTGCCATAGGGAGATCCCGTGGCCCAGGACGATGCCCGAAGACGGACTGCCCTGACCGGGGCGGCGTGGGCGGCGCTGTTCGTGTTCGCCACCACCTCCACCCTCCTGTCCGTCTCGCTGAAGCAGATCGGGGCGGAGTTCCAGGTGGGCTTCGCGCAACGGGGCGCACTGGCGACGGTGCGGGCGGTGGTGCTGGCACTCTCGGCCCTGGCGGCCGGCTGGGCTGCGGACCGGCGGGGCAAGACGGGCCTGCTGGTCGGCGCGATGCTGGTGATCGGAGACGGGTTGATCTGGATCGGTTCCAGCGGCGCATACGGCACGCTTGTGGCCGCTCTGGCCGTCGTCGCCGTGGGACTGGGCTGCGTCGAGGCGCTGGTCAGCCCGCTGGTGGCCGAGCTGCACCCAGACGATGTGCCCACGCAGATGAACGTGCTGCACGCGTTCTACCCGGCGGGCATCGTCGTCCCCTCCCTGCTGGTCGGCTGGCTGCTGTCGCGTGGTCTGGACTGGCGTGTTCCGTTCCGCGTCTGCGCGTTGCCGGCGGTGCTGGTGGGGCCGGCGTTCCTGCTCGGTCGCGGAAGGCAGTCCGCGGATCGGGGGAGCGGCCGCCGGCTTGCCCCGATGTCCGTCCGACGCATTCTCGCCGCGCCAGCGTTCCCGTTGCTGGCCGTGGCAATGCTGCTGGCGGCGGGCTGTGAAGGCGGGCTGTTCTACTGGATTCCGAACTTCGTGCAGGAGGTGCACGGCGCTGGACCCACCGCCGGCGGCGTCGCTCTGACGGCCTTCAGCGTCGCCATGATGGTGGGGCGGTTCGGCGCCGGGGCGGCGACGCGCGTCGTGCCCCAGCGTCGGCTGCTGGTGTGGCTTGCCGTCGGCGGCCTGGGGGCTGGTGTCGGCCTCGTGCTGGCCGGGGGAGTCGTGCTCAGCGTCGCGTTGTGTGCGGTGGCGGGCCTCTGCGTGGCCGCCTTCTGGCCGGGGATACTGTCCCTGGCGGCGGCGCGCATATCGGTCGGCTCTGCCACCCTCTACGCCATGCTCTCGGTGTGCGGGATTGCCGGGTTCGGGGCGATGCCCTTCGCGGTGGGCGTGGTGGGGCAGTGGCTCGGGCTGCGCGCGGGGATAGCCGCCGTACCGATGGGGTTCGCGGCCACGGCAGCCGTCCTGGCGCTGGCGCTTCGTCCGGTCCAAGAGCGGCCCGACGGGGACCGGTCGCGTTGAGGGGGCTGGGTTTTCTGCTATAATCGCTTCTCGCGCGCCCGTAGCTCAGTGGACAGAGCATCGGACTTCTAATCCGACGGTCGGGGGTTCAAATCCTCCCGGGCGCGCCAGTCCCGCCTCCGGCCGGACAGAACAGGTGAGCAGTGGAACGGGAGAACAGTGCAGAACGGCCGACTGCCTCGGCTCACTGCGGTCCGCTGCCCAGTCGGGGACCATGCTCACCTGCGGCTTGCCCGCGACGCAGCTTCCGTGGCCGGCATGGCCCTCCAGGCAGCCTCTCCGCGCGGACCGTAGGCGTTGGCCGCGCTGGTTGCTTGCCTTGACCGGCTGAGCCGACTGCCATAGAGTACCTCCCCGCGAAGATCCGGGGATGTACGGCGATGGATGACACCAATCAGCCGGTTGCGCTGGTAACCGGCGCGGGCAGCGGCATCGGGCGCGCGATTGCCTACCGCCTGGCTGCGCAAGGGCACGCCGTCGTGGTCAATGACGTGGTCGCGGAGTCGGACGACGGCGAGCGCGGCGCTCGCGTGGTGGCGGAGCAGATAGAGGCCGAGGGCGGGACGGCGGACCCCTTCCTCGCCGATGTCGCCGACGGGGCGGACCGCGAGGCGATGATGGAGTTCGTCGCCGAGCGCTTCGGGCGGCTTGACCTGCTGGTCAACAACGCCGGCATCGCCCCGAGCGAGCGGACGGACATCCTCCAGACCACCGAGGGAAGCTACGACCGGGTCATGGCGGTCAATCTGAAGGGCGCCTTCTTCCTGGCGCAGCTCGCGGCGCGGCGCATGATCGAGTGGAAGGCGGCCGGCGCAATGGACGCTGCCCGGCTGGTGTTCATCTCCTCCATCTCCGCCTACACCTCCTCGCCCAGCCGGGCCGAGTACTGCATCTCGAAGGCCGGCCTGAGCATGGCGGCGCGTCTGTTCGCCGACAGGCTGGCCGAGCACGGCATCCCCGTGCTGGAGGTCCGCCCGGGCATCATCGAGACGCCCATGACGGCCGGGGTGAAGGAGAAGTACGATCGGCTCATTGCCGACGGGCTCCTGCCGATGCGCCGCTGGGGCCGGCCGGAGGACGTTGCCCGCGTGGTCTGCGCCATCGCGCGCGGCGACCTGGATTATTGCACCGGCGAGTCCATCGAGGTCGGCGGTGGCTTCAAGATACGCAGGCTGTAGCGCGGAGTGGGCCATGCGCCAGACAGAGGCGACCCTGGCGGGAATCACGGTGCCCGTTCACGAGGCGAACACGGTCATCGTGGGTACCGGCGCCGCCGGGTTGGCGGCCGCCGACCGGTTGTGCAGCGAGCTGGCAGCTTGTGGCGCCGATGAGCCGGCCGAGGAGGTCGTCATCGTCACGCGCGGCATCGGGCAGGGCACCTCCTGCAACGCGGGTTCGGACAAGCAAACCTACTACAAGCTCGGCATGAACGAGTTCGAGGGCGATTGCGCGGCCGACTTCGCCCGCACGCTCAGCGCCGGCGGCTGCGCACACGGCGACGTGGCCCTGGTGGAGGCGGCGAACTCACTGCGCTGCTTCCACCACCTGGTCGAACTGGGCGTGCCGTTCCCGCAGAACAGCCGGGGCGCCTTCGTGGGCTACAAGACGGACTTCGACCCCCGCCGCCGGGCGACTTCCGCCGGGCCGTGGACCTCACGCTACATGGTGCAGGCTCTGCTGGCC
>CAYFVS010000084.1:0-9286 GCA_964346565.1 uncultured candidatus Brocadiaceae bacterium
AGGGCCTTTACACTGGTTGAGTTGCTGGTAGTAATAGCCATTATTGCCATCCTCGCCGGCATGCTCATGCCCGCCCTCAACCGCGCGCGACGGGAGGGTCAGAAGGCCAAGTGCATCAGCAACCAGAGCAACGTGGGCAAGCAGTTCATCATGTACCGCGGCGACCACCGGGACCGCTCTCCGAGCTGGAGCCAGCGCGACACCGTCTCGGGGGAGCGGACGTTCTACGACTCCTCCCTGTCCCTTGCCCAGCTCTATCCTGACTACACCGAGACGCTGGAGCTGTTCATCTGCCCATCCACCGACCTGACGGTGGGCAAGGACGGCGTGGACTGGACCATGGACGACGAAGACGCGGATAAGACGGACGCAGACAAGGTGGACTACGACGACGATCCGACCAGCGAGGACTGGCGCTTTGACACGCCCCGCGAGGTCAATCGCACCAACGATTCCAGCTACGTGATGGACCCCAACATACCGGCGAACGCCTGGCCGAGCAGGGCGATCTATGCCGATGGGCCGGACATGGACCTTGCGCGATGGCGGTATGTGAAGCCGAGAGTCGAGGGCGGACAGCCCCTGGAGGACGCGTTGAAGACCTTCCCCGCTGAGCGCCATGCCAACCACGAGTACGGCGCCGTGGTGCTGTTCTATGACGGCAGCGTGGAGTTTGTGAGCATCACTGGCGACGGTCGCATCCCCAGCCCGAGACTGACCGAGTCGCAGATAGACTGCAAGACGCTGGTGCCCGCGCAGACCGACATCTACGCCGATGACTCTTTCAGCGCCCCCGCCCCCGGCTCTGAGATTTGCTCCTACCGCGACGACACTCGCTGGGATTCCCACCTGGGCACATACGTCGTTTACGACGACACGAAAACCCAGAGCCAGCCGCTCTACCAGCCGGAGGACGAGTGGTATTACGGTCCCGACGACGACTACGGTTTCGCACTCGACGACGTCAACGACTGACACGCCGAACGAGCGATTGCACTCCCCGCGGGGCGGACGAAGCGTCCGTCCCTTTTCGCTGTACGGTGCCCGGGTTTGCGTTCGCAGGGCGGATGGCTACGATGTAGCTTCGAAATATAAACAAGCGGGGAGATGTCCATGATCAACGTGGAGGAGCAGGGCGACGATCTGTTCGAGGTCACCGTGACGGAGGGCAGCGGTGCCACCCGGCACAGCGTGCGGGTGGACGACGGCTACCATCAGCAACTTACCGGCGGTCAGATGGGCAAGGAGGAGCTCGTGCGCCGTTCGTTCGAGTTCCTGCTGGCGCGCGAGCCGAAGGAGTCAATCCTGTCGGAGTTCGACCTGCGGGTCATCAGCCGTTACTTCCCGTCCTACGAGGACGAGATCAGTCCGTGAGCGGGCCATGGGCGAGGCGGGCGCGAGGGCGTTCCCTGAACGGCTGGGGATGAAGGTTCCTCTCGACTGGCGTGAACGGCGCCGGGACGGGGAATTCCCGGATGTCGAGGGCGGGCCGTACGGGTTGCTGACCCGGTTGGGATTCGACTGCGTCGAGTTCTCCGTGGGTGTGGAGCTGCGCGGAGAGCAGCCCGTGGTTGCGGCGCTGGAGCGAGAGGCCCGCGCCTGTCGCGAGCACGGGCTGCGGGTGGCCTTGCACCCGGGGCCGGGCGCTCTGGACAACGCCCTGGCGAGCTGGTTCGGCCCGACGGCTGACTGCCAGCCGGCGGTCCGGCCCGTGGTCGAAGTCTGTGCGACAGCGGCGCGCATCACGGGCGGTCGCGTGCCGATCGTGCTGCACCCGGCGCAGTTGGGCTGCCGGCCGGCGGACGTGGGGGCAGAGGAGCTGCGGTCAGAGCTTGTGCGGCGCTCGGGGCTGTTCTTCGCGGCGCTCGAGCGGGCCGTTCGCGAGGCGGAACCCCGCCTGCGGCCCGTGGCGGAGCACCAGGTGCCCCCGTCCCCCGAGGAGGCCATCATACGCATCGGCGACACCTACGAGGAACTGCTGAGGGTCGTGTCGGGCTGCCGGCTGGGCATCTGCTGGGACACGGGGCATTACATCCTGGCCGCGGAACGCTACGGTCAGGAGGCCGTGCCGCCCGCCGAGTTCGTGGCGAGGACAGCGCACGTGCATCTGCACGATGTCGTCGCCGGCCGAGACCACCAGGTGATCAGGCCCGGTTCGGGGCGGCTGGCCGAGTACGTGCGTCTGCTCAGACGGCACGGGTTCGACGGATGCGTTACCCTGGAGTACACCGAGAACGCCATCGCCGAGGCAGGCGGGCCGAAGGCCGCCCTGACGCACACGCTGGAGGCGCTGCGAGCCTGGACGGATCGATGAGAAGCGCCGCTCAGCCGCCGAGCCGCCGCTTCTCCTGCATCTCGCTCAGCGTCTCTTCCACCATCAGGGCCACCGGGCGGAGCTTGCTGCGCCTTCCCTTGCGGACAACGCCCACCTTGCCGAACACCAGAACCGTCACGTCGGCATCCGGACGCTCGTAGGCGTAGAGCAGCCGGTCCAGGTTGACCATCACGGGCAGTCCTCGGCCAGCGTCGGTCAGCGTGATGAACATGCGCCTCTCCCATCTGGGGACAGAAAGGGTGGCGGAGAGGGAGGGATTCGAACCCTCGGTACTGGATGGTTCCAGTACACGCGGTTTCCAACCGCGCTCCTTCGGCCGACTCGGACACCTCTCCGCGAGTATGTTACCGTTGCGTGTCCAGGGGTGTCAACGCGACACGGTCACCCCCGCCCGGCTGAGCAATGGCGTTGCATCGGCGGGGCCAATCGGGTACCGTAGCCGCCTGAATCGCGCATTCCCCCCATCCGAGGTGGCCTGTCTGCCATGGGCGACTCCCGGTTGCGAGAGCGCTTCCGCCTGGTGGCGCTCGACATAGACGGCACGGTGCTGAACAGCGCCCAGCAGGTCTCCCCTGCGCTGAAGCACGCGCTGGCCGCACTGGCGGAAGTGTCCGTGCGCACCGTCCTGTGCACCGGCCGCCGCATGAGGAGCGCCGTGCCCGTGCTGGCCGAGCTGGAACACGTGCACCCGATACTGGTCTGCAGCGGCGGGGCGCTGATCAAGCGGGTGGACGACCAGAAGACGCTTTACACGGACCCCCTGGGCGTGGAGCTGGCGCGACGGGCGGCGGAGATCTACCGCCGGGCGGGCCTGGTGCCGATACTTCTCTACGACCGGCCCCTCAGCGGGCGGGAGCTGAGCATCGCCGCCGCCGACCGGGCAAGGGCAGAGCAGCTCTCCTACGTGCGGCTCAACCGCGATGCCTTGCGGTACTTCGACGGCGGATGGCCCGAAGGGGAGGGAGCGCCGCTGGAGGTCTACACTGTGGCCCCGACGGAGCGCGTGGAGGCGGTCCGCGGCCAGGTGAAGGCGCAGTTGGAACGGAGCGCCATCGTCGAGGCCATGTTCCAGCCGCGGTACGGGGAGCTGGCCCTCGAGGTGCGTTCGCCGACCGCCACCAAGTGGGCCGCTCTGCGATACCTGCTCGACCGGTGGGACGTGTCGCCGGCGCAGGTGGTGGCCGTCGGGGATGACGTGAACGACCTGCCTATGCTGGAGGCGGCAGGGCTGTCGTTCGCTATGGGCAATGCGCTGCCCGAGGTGAAGGCGGCGGCGGACGAGGTGACGGCCACCAACGACGAGGACGGCGTAGCCAGGGCGCTTGCCCGAGTCTTCCGGGGCGGACGATGAGGAGGTTGGGCCATGTGTGCAGCGTCCGATGAATCCGAGTCACTGGCCGAGCGGCTGCTGGCCGTGGGGTCGAAGATCGAGCCGGTGTTGGAGGAGTTGTTCCCGCCGGAGGCCGACGCCTATCTGTCGGAGGCCGTCCGCTATCACCTGGGGACGGGCGGCAAGCGCGTGCGCCCGGCCATCTGCCTGCTGACCTGTGAGCATCTGGGCGGGGACCCGGACTGCGCGCTGCATTTCGCCGCGGCCGTGGAAGTGCTCCACAACATGCTGCTCATCCACGATGACCTGGAGGACGGTGACAAAGTGCGGCGCGACCAGCCCGCCGTTTGGGTCCGCTACGGTGCGGACAACGCCGTGAACGTGGGGGACTACATGCTAGGCATCGCCTACGAGGCCGTCCTGCGAAGCCCCGTCGGCGAGGGACGACGGCTGGATCTGGTGCGGGCCTTCACCGACGCGTACACCGACACCTGTCGCGGACAGGCGTACGACCTGAACACCCGGGGCCAGCAGGACCTGAACGTCCGCGACTACCTGCGGATGGTCACGCTCAAGACCGGGCGTTACATGGCGCTGGGCATGGTGGGCGGGGCCATCGTGGCCGGCGCCGACAGCGAAGTGGTGGACGGGCTCAACAGGCTGGGCCAGAAGATGGGCGCCGCGTTCCAGATCAGGGACGACCTGATTGACCTGACCGTCGGCAAGGGGCGGGGGGGCACTGTGGGCAACGACATCCGCGAGGGCAAGTCCAGCATCCTCTACGCGCACGCGATCAGCGCGGCCAGCCGGGAGCAGTCGCGGGAGCTGGCCGACATCATGCGCAAGCCGCGTGAGCACACGACCGACGCCGACGTAGAACGTGCCCGCGAGATATACGAAGGGACCGGCTCGCTTGACTACGCGCAGACAGCGGCGGACCGCCTGGTCTCGGAAGCGTTCGACATCATCCCGGAGCTGCCCGTCGACGAGCCCGACTTCTTCCGCCAGGTCACCGAGTTCATGGTCAGCCGCAGAACGTAGCCGGCGCGGCTGTCAGTCCCCCACCAGCTCCCGCAGGAACCGCAGGCTGATGGCCGCGCTCTCCAGGGGCGGCCGGTCGCACGCGTCCTGCTCCACGCAGTAAGCCTCGACGCCGGCCTCCTGCGCGGCGCGGTGTATAGCCGGCCAGTCGAGGATTCCGTTGCCGATCTCGGCGAAGGACCGCGCCTGGTCGTCCGCCATGTCCTTCACGTGCAGGATGGGCATCCGGCCGGCGTAGCGGCGGATGGAGGCCGCCGGATCCTCCCCGCCGTGCTTCACCCAGTAGGTGTCCAGCTCCACGAACAGGTGCTCGGGACTGCTGTTCTCGTAGAGCAGCTCCAGTCCGTAGTCCCCGTCGAAGGTCTCGAACTCGAAGCTGTGGTTGTGGTAAGAGAGCCGGACCCCCTGCTCGGAGCAGCGCGCGCCCAGGTCGTCCAGGATTCCGGCAGCACGGAGCCAGTCCTCCCGCGTCGCGCGCATTTCCTCCGGCATGTAAGGCCAGACCAGGTCCTCCGTGCCCACGGCTTTGGCGTAGTCAATCCAGCGGTCGAGTTCGTCCATCAGCTCCTGTCCGCCGACGTGGATGCCGACTACGCCGAGCCCAAGGTCGGCCAGGATCTCGCGCATCTCAGGGGCGCCGAAGGGCAGGGCCCCGCTGAGCTGGACGTGCTCGTATCCGATCTCCCTGGCGGCTTTCAGCGTGCCGACGTAGTCCTCGGCAAGCAGCTTCCGGACGGTGAACAACTGGAGGGCGATGGGCATGCTCGGCATGGCGCTTCCTTCCGGGCAGAGGAACCGGTGCGCGGGAGGCGCATTGTAGCCGTTGCGCCCCATCGCGCAAGCGTGGAGTCAGCGAGACTTGGCCGGGGCGGTCAGGCTCCGTGAGAGCAGCTCGTCCAGCGTCTGGCGCGGCAGGTCGGCCCGTGCGACCACGAAGCCGAACGGCGTCCCCTGCACGACGACCTCCGCGTCCCCTGTCACCCAGGAACTCCACCTGCCCGTGGGGCTGGTCAGCAGGAGCTGGAAGACGCGCACCTGCTTGCCGGCCGGCGCTATCTCATGGGTCCGGGCCACGTTCACGCTCACTGTCTGGACGCTGCCGGCCAGCGGATTGACCATCTCCACGGTCCAGGTCGTGCCCACCTGATCCTCGTCGAGCTCCTCCAGGGGTATGACCGGCGACAGAAGGTCGCCCATGAACGTGCCCGTCTCATACGGCACGGTGGAGTTGATGCGCTCCTCGCCCAGATAGCCGGTCAGCACCAGCTCCCGTCCGCGCACGGTGCCCACGATGCTGGCGTCGAGGGACTCGGAGTCAATGCGCAGCAGTTGCAGGCCCTCGAAGGGGGAGACCGTTGCCCTGACTCGCAGGTCCAGCCGGCCCGAGACGCCCAGCACGTATCTGAGCGCGCGGGCCAGGCGTATCTCGCTACGGTTCTCCAGCTCGATGGCCCCGACCTGGGTGCGCCGGATCTCAAGGATCGAGCGGCCGATCTGGCGGCCTCCGAAGTAGATGTCCCATTCGCTGGACCGTTCGCTCTCCTCGGGCGGCAGCAGCGTGTTGAAGTCCGCCCTGGGCGCGGCACGGGAGCGGACGACGAGGTTGCGCTGCAAGAGCGTGCCCCACATGACGGCGAAGAATGCCGTGATGCAGAAGAGCAGCACGTATCTGAGCGCCCGGTCCGCCACGGTCAGTCTTCCTCCTCGAAGAACTGGACCCAGAAGTCCACTTCATCCTCGCTGAGGCCGGTGAACTTGCGGTCCGGCTCGCGGGCGAGCTGCTCGTCCTCCTTGCCCATCGTGCGCCGCGCGCGGGCCACAAAGTGCGCCGGGCTCCACACCCCGGCCTTGCCCCGGTCGAGGGCGGTCATCAGCTTCGGGTCCTCGGTCACCACGAAGGTGCGCTCCTGCGTCGCCGAGCGGTTGGCCGGCCCGGCGATCTCCGGGTAGGCGTCCTCCCCGAACGGCAGGCGGATGACCTTCACCCGGCCGAACGTCTCGCGCGGGTCGCGCACGTAGCCCGCGGGCGTCTCGTCCCAGACCAGTGTCATCTCGCAGTCGTGGAGCTCGGCGTAGCGGGCGAGCCAGCGTTTCACGCCCCGACGGCTCTCCTCCAGGTCCGAGGCAACGAACAGCTCGTCTCCCTGCTCCTCGAAGTGCGCCAGCAGGTCATTGCCGTCCACGTAGATCCTCATCGCCGCTCCGTGCGCCGAAGTCCTTGTCGCGATACACAAGGTCCCCCGCCACGTATGTCGCCAGCGCCTTGCCCCGCAGCTTCCACCCGGCGTAGGGCGTGTTGCGTGAGCGCGAGCGGAACGCCTCCGGCTGCACCGTCCACTTTCGCGCCGGGTCAACCAGCACCATGTCCGCCACCGAGCCCTGCCGCAGCGTCCCGCCCGGCAGGCCGAACACCCGCGCCGGCCCCGCGCTGAGCAGTCGCACGGCATCGGCGGGCGTCAGCAGGCCGGGGGCCACAAAGTGGGTCAACACCAGGCCCAGCGTCGTCTCCAGCCCCACCAGGCCGCACGCGCCGGCCGCCTTGTCCTCCGCCGTGTGGGGGGCGTGGTCGCTGGCTATGGCGTCGCACTGCCCGGAGGTGACCGCTTCCCGCAAAGCCCGGCGGTCCTCCTCCGAACGGATGGGCGGGTTCACGGTGGGCACCTCACCCAGCGGGTAGTCCTCCCGGCAGAGCAGCAGGTGGTGGGGAGTGGCCTCAAACGTGGCCCGCGCGCCGTCCGGCGCCGCGCGGATGGCCTCGACGCTCTCGGCCACGCTCGCGTGCGAGAAGTGGATTCGGCAGCCGAACTGCGCAGCCAGGGCCAGGTCGCGCCGCACGTACCGCGCCTCGTTCGTGTACGGTTCGCCGGGGCTGAACCCCGGCTTCTCCCCCCGGTCGAACGCCTCCAACGCCCGCGGCGAATCCTCGCAGTGGGCCGCCAGCGGCACGCGCGCAGCCGCCGCCAGCCGGCACACCGTCGCCATGACGGCCGGGTCCACAACCGGATCGCCGTCGTCGCTCAGGGCCACTACCTGCGGCACGGCGGCCAGGGCGGCAACGTCCGCCGGCCGTTCGCCCCCGCGTCCCTCGGTCATCGCGCCCTTGACGTAGACGCGCACGATGCCGTCCCGCTCAGCTCTGTCGGCCAGCTCGCGGACGCGGGCCGGCGTATCCAGCGGCGGGTCGGTGTTCGGCTCACACACCACCGTCGTGCAGCCTCCCGCGGCCGCCGCACGCGTGCCGGTGGCCAGGGTCTCCTTCTCGGGAAAGCCCGGCTCGCGCAGGTGCACGTGCGCGTCCACCAGGCCCGGCAGCAACCACAGCCCCTCGGCGTCGACCACGGACAACTCGGCGGCGTCCGGGAGGCCTTCCCGCGCCTCCTCCGGCGACAGCTCGGACGCTACACGGGCCACGCGGCCGGATGCGACAAGCACGTCCCGCACGGCATCCGTGCCGGCGACGGGGTCTATCAGGCGCGCCCTGCGTATGAGTGTGCGGGACACGGGTCGGTTGCTCCTTTGCTGGTGGCCGGACGGGCCGCGCAATTCAGACTACCTGCCGGCGCGTGGTTTTGCAACTATTTGGACGCCCGGCCCGCCCGACATGGCGTGGCCGGGGACGAAAACGACGACGGGCCAGGAATGCGCTTGACAACTTCGGAGCGTTGGCCTAAAATCGCCCGCGATTGTCAGAAGTGCAACCGTGCAAACAGTTTCCCACCAATCACTGCCTGCTGCGAGGCCGAAAGGGGTGTCATCCGTGGCAAACCGCACCGTCACCACGCGCGAGTTGTGCGAGAGGATCGCCAAGAAGACCGGCTATGCCCAGGTTGTCACCAAACAGGTCGTGCAGGACTTCCTGGACGAGATCATCGGCGAACTCGGTCGTGGCAACCGGATGGAGTTCCGCAACTTTGGCGTCTTCGACACGCGGCTGCAGCAACCCCGCAAGGCTCGCAACCCCCGCACCGACGACGTCGTTCACGTGCCCGCAAAGGCCGTCGTCTGCTTCAAGGTGGGCAAGAGGATGAACGAGATCGCCCAGCAGGCGCTCGAAGGGCTGGTCCAGGAGGAAGAGAGGGCAGCGCAGTAAACCCGTCGTCCGGGGAAGGTCAGTCCTGCGGGTCTTGCAGCCGCACGCTGGCCACCTCCAGTATCATGATGATGCATACCACAGCGCCCGCCTGTGTCGCCGGGATGAGCACCTGCCACGTGGACGAGCCGTAGGGAATCGTCGCCCCCGGCGCCGTCGCCACCACCATCAGTCCTATCGTCAGCAGCACCATCCTCTCGCTCAGTCCCAGCCGCAGAAGCCGGTGTGCGAAGTGGTTGCGGTCGCCCCGCATCAGGGGCCGCCCCGTGTGGAAGCGGATCGCCAGCACGCTCAGCGTGTCATACAATGGCACGGCGAATATCACCAGCGGCACCAGCACGGGGAAGAACGGGTTGACCCGCGTGCCGGTGATGAACGTGGCAAGCGTGGTGGCCACGGCCAGGATGTAGCCCACGAACATGGCGCCGGCGTCGCCCATGAAGATCGACGCAGGGGGGAAGTTCAGCAGCAGGAAACCCAGCACCGCGCC
>CAYFVS010000085.1:0-15667 GCA_964346565.1 uncultured candidatus Brocadiaceae bacterium
CGCGTGCCGGGCAAGCTGGAGCAGATTTCCGTCGGCGAAGGAGCGGTGTGGGGCGTCAACGAGGCCGGAGGCATCTTCGTGCGCGAGGGCATCGCCCTGGAGGTGGCGGCCGGCACCGATTGGGACCGTGTGGCGGGGAGGCTGGAGCAGCTTTCGGTCGGCGAGGGGGCTTTGTGGGGCCTGAACCAGGCCGGGGGCATCTTCGTGCGGGATGGCATCGCCCTCAGCAATCCGGCGGGCACCGGTTGGATGCGGGTGCCGGGCAGGCTCGTCCAGCTCAGCCTCGGCGAAGCCGGCCTGATGTGGGGCCTGAACGCCAACGGTGGCATCTTCGTGCGCGAGGGGATCACGGAGTCCGAACCGATGGGCACGGGCTGGAGCCGGGTGCCGGGCAAGCTGGTCTGCGTTTCCGTGGGCGAGGGAGTCGTCTGGGGCCTCAACGCGAACGGAGGCATCTTCGTGCGCGATGGGGTCAGCACGTCCACGCCCGGAGGCAGCAGCTGGATGCGCGTGCCCGGCCGGCTGGCCCAGATCAGCGTGGGGCAGATGGGCCTCGTCTGGGGTCTGAATCTGAACGGCGGCATCTTCGTGCGCGAGGACGTCAGCGGCTCGAACCTGCTGGGCACCGGCTGGACCCGCGTCACCGGGAACCTGGCCCACGTCTGCTGCGGCTGGGGGGAGGTCTGGGGCGTCAACTCGAACGACGGGATCTTCTGCCGCATGGGCGTTGACGTCCAGAGCACGCCCGAGGGCACCGATTGGGAATCTGTTGCGGGGCGGCTCCGGCTGGTGTCCGTAGGCTTGACCGGCATACAGACGGAGGGACCGGAAGGCCCTGCCCCTGTCCCTGCCTCACAGAGCCAGGGTCGGACGGCGGCCTGGCTGGCGGAGGCGGGCACATGGCAGACGGGGGGTGTCTCAGGTGACACGCTTCTGGAGGATGAGGGCACCGACGGCGCCTGGCAGCTCAGCGCGTGAGGACTCCGCGCGTGCACGGGCTCAGAGGTAGCCCAGGTCGCGCAGCTGCTGCATCGTCTCCTCCTTGGGGGCTACTGGCGTGCTCTGGCGCTGTTCCCCCGGCAGCCGCCGCCAGATGAACACGCCTCCTTCGCTGCCGGTGGCATACTTGACCGCGTGGCCGAACTCCGCGTCGGCAGGTCCCGGCTCGACATCCATCTCGACGGTGCGTCCGGCGTGCGCCGCTCGCCGCGGCCCGACGTAGAGGGACTCGGAGTCCGCCCTTTCGCCCGTCAGGCGCACCACCATTCGTGCCGCCGCCGGCTCGGTGCGCAGGTGCAGCACGTCGTCGTCGTCGGCCACGCGCAGCTTGAAGCTCAACGAGCGGCCATCCGGGCTCAGGACGACCACGTCGTCGGGCTCGACGCGCCGGCGTTCCACCTCGGCGATGGCGGCCTCGGCGTCCACCCTCCCGCGGACGGTGCGAGCCCGGCCGGTCCCGTTGACGGCGATGGTCACGCCCGTGCGCTGGTAACGCTCGCGGACCAGCTCGGCCATACGGGCGAGGTCTTCCGGATGCTCGCGGGCCACGTCGCGCTGCGCCTTGGGGTCGGCGACCAGGTCGTATAGCGACTCCTGCGGGGTGGTGGAGCGCCCCACCGCGCGCCACTCCTCTCCCTGCGGCGAGGCTTCCGAAACGCCGGCGCGCACCAGGAGCTTCCCCTCTTCGTCGACGGCCCACACGCATTCGGTCCCAACGGCGAAGCTGACCAGGCAATCAGGCAGAGCAGCCCAACCGGTTCCGGCCGGCTGGTCGTCGGTGATGCCGTTGCGAACCAGCAGGCTCCCCTCCTTGCTGAGGGCCCAGACGACGCCTGCGGGGCCGGTCTCAACGCGGCGCAGGGGGCCTTCGACCCGGGTCCAGTCGGGCGCATCGGCCGCGTCCGGGGCTGTGACGGGTCGGCATCGGGCGGCGCCATCCTCGCCGACGACCCAGAGGCGGCCAGCCCCTGTGCTGACCCAGGCGCAGCCGTCGCCGGCCGCCTGCCAGCCGTCGCCGGCGGGGTGGTCCGGAGTGACGCCGGTGCGCTGCAGCAGCCGCCCCGAACCGTCAACGGCCCACACTCCGGCCCGGCCGGCGGCAACCGATCGGTAGCGCCCCTCGACCTGCTGCCAGGAATGGCCCGCCGGATGCTCGCGGCTGATCCCCAGCCGCACGAACAGGCCGCCCGATTCGTTGATGCCCCACACGCTGCCGGGGGCGGCCGCGACCCGCTCCAGCCGACCGGCCACATGGCCGGACCAGCGGGCCTGTGGCTTCTCAGAAGATACTCCCTGGCAGAACCAGATCTCGCCCGCGCGGCTGAGGATCCACAGGCAGTCCCGACCCCGGGCGACCTCGGCCAGATGCGCCGGCAGCCGCTGCTGCTGCCAGATGTACTGGAACCGGGGCCCGATCACACTGTGGTGGACGGCTACGATATGGGTGACCGTTCGGCCGTCCCGCTCGGTGTAGCAGGGCTCCCAGTGCTCGGCGAAGTGCTGCTCCCGTGCGATGCCTTCGCAGGGCGAGTCCAGCAGGTTCACCCCCGGCAGGGCGGGGTCGGGCGTCAATCCCAGCAGGGGCAGCAGCGTTGGCACCAGGTCCACTGCGCTGGCCAGCCCGTTCACCCGTGCGCCGGCGTGCTGCTGCGCCGGGAGCTTGATCAGCAGGGGGACGCGCAGTTTCTCCGGAAACAGGTCGCGGGCGTGGTCCCAGTCCCCGTGCTCGTAGAACTCCTCCCCGTGGTCGGCGCAGACGATCAGGATGGTGTTCTCCCAAAGCCCGCGCCGCTTCAGGGCCGAGACGAAGTCCGCCAGGACGGCGTCGCTGTAGAGTATCTCCCCGTCGTAGCGCGCCTTCACGTAATCCACGTCCTCCGACGTGGCGCTGCCGCCCAGGGCCTGCCGGAAGGCCGGGCGGGCGAAGCGTTCCACCTCCTTCAGCGGGCCGTGGTAGCCGGCGGCGAAGTGCTCCCGGTAGCGGTTCGGCGCCTCGTACGGGGCGTGCGGATCGTAGGTGAACACCCACATGAAGAAGGGCGCAGGCTTCTCCCGGTCCAGCCACTGGACGGCGTCGGCCACGACCTTCTCCCCCTGCACCATGCGCTCGTCTGCAAACACGTCGAAGCCCTGGTCGTAGTTGAAGCATGGGCTGGAGACGACGGGGCTGGCGCAGAAGCCCCCGGCGCTGTAGCCTGCCTTCCGCAGCATCTCCGCCAGCGTCAGAAGGGGCCCACCCAGCCGGTCCAGCCCGGTCAGCGCGCCGTGCTGCCTGGGATGCAGCCCCGTCAGGTAGCTGGCCACCGAGGGCTTGGTCCAACTCGACTGGCTGTGGGTGCCGGTGAAGACCACTGCCTCCCGCCCGAGCCGCTCCAGGAAGGGGCAGGTCCGGTGCTCATAGCCGTACAGGCTCAGATGGTCCCGCCGAAGGGTCTCGATCATGTAGAGCACCACGTTGGGCCGCTCGGTTGACGGCGCGTCTTCCAGCCGGGGCTCGGCCAGAAGCAGGGCCGCCTCGGGTGCGTCCACCTGCGCGCGGAACTGCAGCGAGACCTCCCGGCCGGCGTAGCGATCCAGCTCCACCCGGACCGGCCGCCACAGGCCCGCCTCCGCCGAGCGGGACGGGAACCCCCACTGGAACAGGACGCGGGGCTCCTGGTCGGCGGCCTCGGCGGTCAGCGACAGCCGGAACTCGCCCTCCGGACGGGGCCTGTCCAGGGCGACGGCGAACACCAGGCCCTGCCCCGGGCGAGGACGGACGCTCATGCGGAGTTCCCTGTCGTCGCGCAGGACAAAGCAGCTCCTCGTCTGGTGCTCAAGCTCGCACTTGCGCCTCTCCACCTGCGGGTAGGCGTCGGGGGGGAACAGACGGAAGGGCTCCGCCGGCCGCACGTCTTCTGCGTGGGCGCGGGCGAACGTCCCGCGTGCCAGGGGCCGCGGTATGACTTCGGGCAGTGCGTCCCGGGGGGGCCCCTCGCCCGCGTAGACGGCAGCCAACGTTGCGCATAGAACGAGCACAGCGCAACAGGTCAGGCAACTGCTAGCTCTGGCACATCCCGCGGTCATGTCTTGACTTCAGCTCTCCTTTGGACGTTGGACCGCCTACAGATAGCCGAGGTCGCGCAACTGGTCGAGCGTCTGCTGTTCCGGGCCGGCCTGCTGCGGTCGTGGCCGGGACGCTGGCAGCCGCCGCCAGATGAACGCGCCTCCGTCCTGGCGCCGGTCACAGCGTATGGGTTGGCCGACGGGCGCATCGGCTTGCCCCGGCCCTGCTCCGAGCGTGACGGAGGGTTGTGGACATGGCGCCAGGCCCGGTCCCAGGTAGAGGGGCAGCTCCCCTTCGTGTGGCTCGAGTGAAATGGTCACCGCGGCCCCGGGCGGGTCGGTGCGGAAGTGCAGCATGTCGGTCTCGTTGCGGGTGTGCAGCTCGAAGCGCAGCAACGTGCCTTCGGCGTCGCACTCGAACGAGTCCTCACCCTCCAGTCCGAGGCCCGTGGCGGCGACGATCTGCCCGTCCGTCCGGGCGGTTCCCCGGACGCGTCGGTCTGTCCCGGGGCTGATGACGGCCACCGTCCAGCCCTCGCAGCCGTATTCTCGCTCCAGCGACTGCATGTAACTTCCGGCCAGTTCGGGTCGTTGCTCAGACACGTCCTCTTGCTCGGCCAGCGGCTCACTCAGGTCGTAGAGCCACTGCGCGGCCGGTCCGTCCCGGCGAAGCCGCGCCCGGTGCACGCATTGGTGCCCGCCTGAGAGCAGAGAGCCTTCTGAATAGGCCGGCTCCGCCCGCACGTTGTCCTGCTCCAGGTAGCGGTAGTGGACATACTCGGCGAAGTGCTCCTGCCTTCCGGTGTGGCCGAGGGCAGCCAGGTCGCCGACGAGGTCGCGCGCCGGGATGCCCTCCGGCGGGTCAATGCCCAGCCGCGCCAGGATCGTGGCGAACACGTCCACGCCGCTGGCGAGCCCGGCGACACGCCGTCCGCCCAGCCTGCCTCCGGGCAGCCTGACCAGCAAGGGCACGCTGATCTTCTCCACTCGCAGGTTCGTCCCGTGCCCCCAGTTGCCATGCTCGCCCAGCTCCTCGCCGTGGTCCGAGGAGAGTACCAGGAGGGTCTCCTTCCACACGCCGCGGGTTTTCAGCCCGGCGACAAGCTCCCGCAGGATCGCGTCGGTGTAGAGGATCTCGGCGTCGTAGCGGGCCTCGACGTAATGCGCATCGGCCGCCTCAATGTGGGGCTGGTCCTTGATGGTGGGAGGCGCAAGTACCTCCAGCTCAGCAAGGGGGCCCTCGTAATCGCCACTGAACACATCCCGGTGGTCGCCGGGCGCCTCGTAGGGCGCGTGGGGATCGTAGGTGTGGGCGAACACGAAGAAGGGCGCCTGGGCCTCGGCGTCCAGCCAGCCAAGGATGTCCTGCTTGATCTGCTCGGCGGGGCGCACCCCCTCGTTGACGAACAGGTCGAAGCCCTGGTGGTAGCCGAACACTGGCGTGGAGATGACGGGGCTGGTGCAGAAGGCGGCCGTGGTGTACCCCTCGCCACGCAGGACTTCCGCCAACGTCACCGCGTCCTGCCCCAGGGAGTCCAGGACGCTCAGCGCGCCGTGTTGCGACGGGTACAGGCCGGTCAGGAAGCTTGCGACCGACGGACGTGTCCAGCTCGACTGTGAGTATGCTTGCTCGAACACGAGGGCCTGTGCGGCGAGTTCCTCCAGGAAGGGCGTCGTGCGCCGCCCATAGCCGTAGAGGCTCATGTGGTCACGCCGACACGTCTCAATGGTCAGCAACAGCACGTTCGGCCGGTCGGAAGGACGCCCATCCGCCAGCCTGGGCTCCGAGACGAGCAGGCGCAGCCCGGGCTCCTCGTCCCTTTGCGCCATCCGGGCTTCGATCCGCACAGTCAGCGGCGTTCCCGCCCACGGGGCCAGGTCCAGGGAGGCCGGCTGCCAGCTGGCGCGCAGATGGCGCGCTTCCCACTCGCGGCTGAGCAGTTCCTGCCCGTCGGAGTCCCGGAGTACCGCCACGCGCAGGGAGCAGGTCGGGTCGCTGTCCTCCGCACCTTCGGCGCCAACGCAGAAGCAGAGCCGCTGCCCGTCGGAGGGGGTAAGCGACTGCTCGACGGTGGCCGATCGCGCGAAGGCCAGCGCGTTGCGCAGTTCGCCGTCCAGTTCGGTCTTGGCTACGGCCAGATCTGCGTCCCGGAACAGGCGAAGGGGCTCCGGCGCGTAGGACCGGCCGACGTGCCGCCCGGCAAACAGTGCCCGGGCCCGGAACTGCGGAATGCGGTCGCGCTCCGGCCGCGGGTCCGACTCACCCGCCTGAGTAACGAGGGCCACCACCAGCCCCGCGGAGCACAGGGCTACCGCCGCCAGCAGGAGAAGCGCCCCCCCGCGCGCGAAACCCCACCGGGCGTCGGAGGGCCTCGCTTTCCGTCTCGTGGGCGACATGAGCTGCCTCCCGCGAGTCAATTGCGCGTTCCGAACGCTTCCTGCGCCCGGGCTTCGGGCCGGGATGCAGTCGCTGCACGCAGCGTGAGCGCCACGGCCGCGGTCACAGGCAGCATCGCTGCGGGGCTCCACAACACGTGGGTCACCATCGAGGCGACCAGGTGCATGAAGACCAGCCCGAACGCGACCAGCGCGAACTCGTGCCGCTTGCCGTTCCGCCTCAGCGAGGCCCAGGCCGGCGGCGCCAGGCACACGACTACCGCGCCCCACAGAGCGGCCTGCAGCGCCACGCCGACCAGGCCCAGCTCCGCCATGTAGTGCAGGAAGGAGTTGTGGGCGTGCATCATGGCCAGGCGCGGCTTCCACGGCGTCCGGTAGCCCAGCTCGTAGAACACCTGCCCGTAGCGTCCCAGCCCGACCCCCAGCAGCGGGTTGGGGGCTGCCATCTTCAGGCCCGCGCTCCAGTAGGTCTTCCGGTTCATGGCGGTGACCTCCCCCATCTCCGGCTTCCGCTGGGGGGACGGCCCGGCGGGTCGCTTGGTCACACGTTTGGGCTCGCCGGGTTCGGTGGGCCCTGCGGTGGCGGGGCGGGCCGGGTACGCCCTGAACCTGGCCGGCAGACCCAACATCGAGGCGTAGCGGGAATAGCCCCCCGGCACCAGCACCAGGCAGACAAGCACGGTGAGGGCGAAGGCGACGCCCTTGCCCGCCTGGCCAACCAGGGCGCGCCGCCGGGCGAAAACCACAGCAACCCACGCCACGAAGGCGGCGAACAGGAACGCGCATATGTAAGTGCGCGACTTCGTGAACAGCAAGGCCCAGGCGATGAGGGCGAAGCAGGGCAGCAGCCACTTCCACTTCTGCACCGGCCGCAGCAGCAGCAGGAGCCACGCCGCCAGCCCGGCCGAGGCGAACGCGGCCCCAGCCGCGCTGTGGGAGCGGTGCAGCCCGAAAAACCACAGCTCGCCGTGCATGTGGCGCACAGGCCAGGCAGAGGGCTGCAAGTCGTTCGCCAGCTGCGGCCGTATGCCCAGCGCCATCTGCGCCACGCCCGCGGCCGCCACGAGCGCGAACACGATCACGTAGGTGTTGAGCAGCCGCTTCAGGGACACCGGAAAGCGTCTTGCCCGCAGGGCCAGGCACAGCAGGGGCACGTAGCACAGGACGCCCCGTCCCTGCCACCGCACGAACGGCCAGGAGACGACGCCGCCAAGGGGCCTCTCGGCCACCAGCAGCGCGTTGAGCCCCCAGTAGACCATGTTCAGAACGGTCAGGACGGCAATGGGTTCCCATCGGAGGTCCGCCGGCCGCCCCGCCGCCGCCACCACGGTCGCCGCCAGCAGCAGCGCCCCCGCAAGGCCCAGCAACGGCGGCACCGGGGCGAGGACCAGACATGCGGCACACAACAACCAGACTGCTCGGTTCATCCTTGTGCCCTCGCCCTGGCCAGCAGGTGATAGCCCTCAATCCTCGGCCCCAGCACCGGCCAGCTTGCCAGCGCCGGCAGCCACATGGCGGCGTCGCGCACGCGCCGCAACGCCGAGATGACCCGCCCCGGGGGCAGGCGGCGAAGGGCGGCACGCGCCCCGCGGCCGTTGCCCGGGTTCCCCGCGAACCCCCTGGCGTCCATGCCCAGCGCGCGGTAGGCCAGCTTGCGCATGAAGTAGCTGTAGAGGTAGTTGAGCGATCCGAGCCGGGAGGTGGTCTCGAGTGCTTCCACGGCCAGACCCGCCTGCACCAGGAAGGCCCGCAGCGCGCGCGGCGACCAACGCAGGAGGTGATGGGGCGGGTAGTCCACGAACTCCCGCACCGGCCAGCGGTCCCGGTTCGGCACGCTGAGCAACAGCAGGCCGCCGGGCCGCAGCAGGCCGACGAGGGAACAGATGAACGCGCGCGGCTCGGGCTGGTGCTCCAGCACCTCGAATGCGGTGACGGCGGCGAACCGCCGGCCGGCCAGTTCGGGCGGCATCTCCTCCGGCGAGCCCACGTGCAAGGCCTGCGTGCCGAAGCGGCGCCGGCCGGCCCTGACGGCGGCGGGCGATACGTCCAGACCGTGCGCCTCCCGCCCCCGCCGGCGGCAGCAGTGCACGAAGAAACCCGTCTCGCAGCCCACGTCCAGCACAGGTCCCCGCTCGGGCAACTGCCGCAACGCCCAGCGGAAGTGCGGCCTCAGGCGCGCGTCCACCCCCTGCTGGCGGACCACGTAGAGGTGGTCGTAGTCCCCGGCCGTGACGGCTTCCATCGGATGGCTGAAGACCACGTCGCAGCCGGCGCACCGCCACAGCGAGTAGCGGCCGGCGGACTCCACGTGCGCAAAGCCGCCTGCCGTCTCGCAACAGGGACAGCGCGCGGGCCCGTCTGCCGGCTTACTCGTGGTAGCCAAGGGCTCTCAGCCTCCTCTCCAGCTCGGCTTGCTCCGCCGGTGAGGCCGCCTGGGGTTTGGCACGCGACCTATCGGCTTCTGCGCCCTGCATGTGGGCCAGCAGCGGGGCCCGCAGTGCCTCCCAGGGGGGGCCGTCATTCTGCCCCCGGGCGGCCAGGTCCACTTGTTCAGAAGGGTCCTCGCCCAGGTGGTACGCCTCCTGCCGCAGAATGAGGCCGTCCCGGGCGTACAGGACCAGCTTGCGCTCGGCCGTGCGGGCGGCGTGTATGTGCTGGCCCGCCGTGTCCCACCAGCCGGTGGTGGCGCTGAAGGCTATGTGGGGGCCCACCTCATCGCCGAACAGATCCCGCCCGCGCCAGGAGGCGGGAGGCTCCGCTCCGGCAAGCCGACACAGCGTCGGCGCGAGGTCAACCAGTTCCACCTGCTCAGGGGCCACCTCTCCCTCCCGGCCGGGCCGGGCGATCAGCAGGGGCACGTGGACCTGCTCGTCGTAGAGCTGGCGGGGGTGGTTGTAGTGGCCGTGCTCGTAGAACTGCTCTCCGTGGTCGGCGGTCAGCACCAGGAGGGTCTCCTCCCCGAGCCCCATCTGGTGCAGTTCCGCCAGTAACCTGCCTATGCACCGGTCGAAGTACTGCACCTCCTCGCGGTAGAGCTGCCGCAGCAGCTCTCGCTCCTGGGCGGAGATGGACTCAGGATTCCGGATCGAGCGTCTCCACAGGCGGCTGGCGCGCCAGCGACTGATCTGCAACCCGCCGTGCGGCAGGTAGGGTCCGTGGGTGTCCATGAACTGGACCCACAGGAAGAACGGTTGCCCGGCCCCGCCGATCCAGTGGGACACCATCCGCACTATCCGCCGTCCGCTGACGTAGGGCCGGTTGGAGATGGCGTTCAGGCATCGCCGCAGCAACACGCCCAGCCGGCTGGAGACGCGCATCGAATCGTAGAACTGGCCGAAACCTCGCCCGAAGCCGAACGCGCGCGAGATCAGCGGGTTGCTGTGGAAGGCGGCCGTGTCGTAGCCGGCCTCGGCCAGCACCTGCGCCAGGCACGGCCTGTCGGGCGGCAGGCGCCCCTCCGGGCCGTCGGTCAGCGCATAGCCGCTGGTCATCAGCGAGGGCACCGATCCGCCGGTGTGGCCGCTCTGGGCGATGGCCGTTGTGAAGCGCGTGGAGCGCGCGGCCAGACGGTCCAGGTTGGGGGTGCGGGCGCGGAACGGGTTGCCCGGCCCCACGGCATCAGCTCGGAGGGCATCCGCCACCACCAGCAGGATGTTAGGTCTGTTCATCTCATCCGCTCGTCTCAGCGGCCCCGTTGCGCCGGCGGAGGGCGGCGGCGTAGGCCGGAACCAGGATGGCCAGCGCGGCCAGCTCCGCCGCGCCATAGGCCAGAGGAACCGCAAGCAAACCCAGAGCCCCCGCCACGACCAGGACCACGCAGACCTGCACGGCTACCATGGTGCAGGTGACGGCCAGGTAAGTGTCCGGCTTGCCCAGGGCGGGCAGCAGCTCGCGCAGAAACAGCGTCAGGCTCGCCAGCGGCAGCACCGCTCCCAGGCCCGCTCCCAGCGCCCAGAAGCTGCCGTATCCGGGGCAGAACCGGTGCAGCGCCCACGGGCCGAGTGTCGCCATGCCCGCGGCCGCGGCGACCGAGAGCAACAGCAGCCGGCCACCGCAGCGCACCAGGACGGCCCTGCCCTCGGCGCCGCCTCTCTGCACCGCTCGAGAGAAGCGTGCCACGGCGCTGTCGGCCATCCACTTGCCACAGGCCAGCACCAGAGCAAACGGCATGTGAATCAGCTTGAACCGGCCGGCCGCCTGCATCCCCAGAACCCAGGCCAGCAGCAGCAGCGCGACGTGGCTGTAGGCGCGGTTCACAATCATGGAAGCACCGTAGCGGCTCACCCGGCCCGCCCCGTCCCGCGCGGCCCGGAACGACAGCCGGGCACTGCGCCACACGTCCCATCGCTCCGCCGCCACTGCCTGTAGAGAGACCAGCAGGCCCGCAGCGGCCACGAACGCCAGGGGCACGAGGGGGCGCAGATCCTGGGACGCGCCCAGCAGCACCCCCAGTCCCACCAGAACTCCGCCGGCGGCGAGCTTCGCGATGCCGACCGGCCGCAGCTCGCCCCGGCCACGGAACAGCCACTCCAGCGTCAACTCGTTCAGCACCACGCAGGGAGTGAACAGCAGCAGCAGCAGGCGCACGCGCTGGGAGCCCTGCAGCGCTACCCAGACCATCCATAGCAGCAGAACCACCGCCCCCAGCAACACCTTCCAGGCGAAGTACGCGCCGCAGACGCGGCGCTGCTGTTGCGCGTCGCGCGCCAGGGCGATCCGTGGCGCTGCGGCCAGGGAGACTCCGAAGTCCGCCGCCGCGCTGGCCAGAACTACCGCCGCGTAGGCGTAGCTCAGCTCCCCGAAGGCGCCCGCCCCCATTTGACGGGCCAGCAGGTAGAACAGGACGAACTTCGCGAACCGGTTGCCCACCGTGCCGCCGGTCATCCACGCGAAGTTCGCCGTCACGGAACGGCTCAGCTCGGGGGAGTTGGCGGTTCTCTGTGTCACGGTATCGGCCTGCATCAGCGCCCCGCCCGAAGGGACAGGCAACGTACGGCAACGGCGCCCCGGCCCTAAGCGCGGGGCGGCTGAGCCGCGGTCCTCGATGCACGGTCAACCGCCGGCCGACGAGAAACGCTCAGGCGCCGCCCCCCGGACCAGTGCGTGCAGCACGGGCCCCACAGTACTCTGCAGGTGAAGTATATAGCACCACCGCCCTGCGCGTTCAAGCACAGCCGCTTGCCAGCCGTGCTGCGGAGGCGCATCTGCCGGTTTGACGGCAAGGCCGCCGGCTCAATCTGATCTGCCGTGGGCGGCATCGCGTGGGAGCGATGCCGGGGCAGACTGGCGCAGGTCTCGGTCGGGCTGACGGAGGTGCGCAATGAGGGGGGCGCCCGCAGGCACCGGGATCCACGTGGGCCGGCGGCGCAGGCGCAATACCCCCTCAGCCGGCGAGCAGCATCAGAAGCACGATGAGGAGCGCGGCTCCGGCAACGATCACCAACCACCAGGGCAGACCCCCCGGCCCGGCTTTCCGCCGGCCGAACTCGCGCTCGATGAACTCCTCATAATCGAACTCGTCGTCCCTGCTGTATCCGGTGGGTATGCCGGCGGCCCACTTGTGGGCGTCCTCGGCCCAGCCGGTGGTCTCGTCGGCGCCGCACTCAGGGCAGGAGCGGGCGTCCGCGGGCACCTCGGCGCCGCAGTGGGGACAGGTGAACCAATCTTCGCTGTCCTTGCCGGGCGGCATGGGGCCGGATTATACCGTGGCGGGTGGGCTCACGATACGTCCGAGTTGATCACCTCGCCTATGGCCAGCAGGTTCTGCTGCCACCGGTCGGCTGGTATATCCTCGGTGATGCCGATGATGACGCGGTTGGTTTCCCGGGCAAGCTCGACGAACCGCCGGGTCACCTGCTTGATCCTTTCGACCGGCGCCAGGTGCACCGAGGAGGGGAAGTTGATCCACAGCACCTTGTCGGGCCAGGCCTCCAGCGCTTCGGCCAGGGTCATGTCCGTGTCCGGCGCGGGGGTGAACGCCTCGATGTAGTCAAGCCCCGACTTCGCGACCAGGTGCGCCCAGGCGCGGTTGTTGCCGTCCATGTGGCTGCCCACCAGCTTGCCGCCGGCGTGGAGCACCTCGGCGCTCTCCTGCAGCAGGGGCAACGCGAAGTCCTCGTAGCGCTCCAGGCCCATGACCTCGGGCACTTCGTTGCCGCCGTAGTTGGCGTGGCTCAGCGGGCCGTCGGCCACGATCTCATAGAGCCGTCGCTTCTTGCGGCGCATGGCGGCCTCCAGGCGGAGCACTTCGTCGCGCCGCTCGTGCCACTCGACGGCGAATCGCTCCAGGCCCATCCAGCCCATGATCCGGTGCAGCGGATTCGCCCCGAGGTCGCCTCGCAGGATGACATCATTGCCCATCCAGCGCCCCGCCCGTTCGGCGTCCTCGTAGGCGGGGCTGAACTGCTCGTCCTCGGCCATGAAGCGCAGGGGCTCGTAGTCCTCCGGCCCTTTGAAGTACGGCTCGAGGGTCCACTCGGTGTAAAACGGTTCGCGGTTCCCCACGGGCTCGACCACGGTGTGAATCTCGCCGACGGGCGTGCGGATCGTGGTGCGTGTCCGATCGCGGCCGTCCTCGCGGTAGCGGATTGTCTGGCTGGTGCAGTTCGGCCTATCGGAGCGATAGCCCGGGTGGTGACGGTTGACGATGCAGAGCCCCTCGTTGCGCAGGCGCCGCTCCACCGCGCACTGGGGGATCATGCACTCATAGACGGTGAAGGGCACCCTGTCGGGCTGGTCCCCGCGCAGGACGGCCAGCACGCGCTCCCTCGGTTTCATCGGCGCTTTCCCTGAAGTGACGGGGCGATGGTAAGCTGCCACGAGGGACGAGGCAAGCGGCGCCTGGCTGGCCGTTGAATGCCGGTGGCGCCGGGGGCCGCTCCCAAGGCCGCTGCAGATTCCGGGGAAGGGGCTTGACAGGGGGCCATCTGCCGGGTATAATGAACGCCATTCAGCACAGTACTCGGTCTCTGGAGTTCCCGTGTGAGCGTTGCCGAACAGCGCGAGCGGGGGACGGCTCAGCCCCTTAGTGGGTTATGGACGGCTCCAGGGCCCTGTTCGGACGGACGGGCGGCGACACCAGTATGGCGGCCGGAGAGGCGTACCCGGAGCGGCGCCAGTTTTTTTGCTGGTTGGGTGAATGCTGTTCATCAGGCGATTCACTACAGCAACCCGGGGTACGACAATGGAAGTTTGTCTTGAGGATGCTGCGTTCGAGCTCGGTCCGGCCCGTTGGTTGTGGAAGCCGGTGCTCAAGCGACTCCTCACTGGCCGGTGGGGCGGGTTGGTGATGCGGCCGGGCGAGCACGCTTCGGTAGCCGGGCTCGACCGGTTCGGGGTCTATGTCCACGTACCCTTCTGTCGAAGCCTCTGCCCCTACTGCGCGTACAACAGGATCCGCTACCAGCGCGCCGCCTATGACCGGTACGAGCGGGCAATCCACCAGGAGGTAGACGTGCGGGCGGAGCAGCTCAGGGACGCGTCCGGGCGGCGCCTGACCAGCATCTACGTGGGCGGCGGCACGCCGACGCTCCGCCCTGACTCTCTGGCGGGCATACTGGACCACCTGCAGAGAGCCCTCGGAGCGGCCACCAGCGTGGGTGTTGAGACCCACCCCCATGCGATGGACCAGGCGTGCCTGGACCTTCTTCAGGAGGCCGGTGTGAGTAGGATTTCGGTCGGCGTGCAGAGCCTGTCTGACCGGCTCCTGGCGCGCATCGGCCGCTCGCACGACGCGGCGGCAGCGGTGGGCGCGGTCCGCCGGGCGGTGGGGTCGGGGTTCGAGTTGGTGAACGCCGACCTCATGTTCGCCCTGCCGGGTCAGACGGCCGAGCAACTCGAGGCGGACGTAGACGCGCTGTTTGATCTCGGCGTGGACCAGGTGACCACGTACCCGCTGTTCGGCTTCCCCTACGCGGAGCTGGGCCGTCGGATGGGGCTGAAGCGCATCGCGCGCCCGAGCGCGCGCAAGACCCGGCGCATGCTCGACGCCGTCCGTCGGCGCTGCCGCGCTGCCGGCATGATCCGCTGCTCCGTGTGGTCCCATATGCGGCCCGGTCCCGTGAAGTTCAGCTCGACCACGCGGCACGCCTACCTGGGATTCGGGCCGAGCGCCGGGTCCATGACGGGCAGGCAGTTCTGGGTGAACACGTTCTCGGTGGCCGAGTACGCCCGCTCGCTGCCGGACCACCTGCCGGTGGCCGCCGTGATGCCGGTGGACCGGCGCCTGGAGATGGCCTACTGGCTGTACTGGCGCCTGTACGAGTTGGCCGTGCCGCGGGACAGCTTCCGGGACCGGTTCGGCCGAGAACTGGAGGACGTCTTCGGCGGGTGGCTCTCTGCTGCGCGGTTGCTGGGCATGATGGAGCGCCGCAACGGCAGCTACCATGTGACAGAGGAGGGCGCGCACTGGATCCACCGTATCCAGAACGAATACGCGCTCAACTACATCAGCCGGCTCTGGGGTCGCTGCCGGTGGGATCCCTGGCCGGAGGTGGTGAAGCTGTGAACTCGGCATCGGGCCTCGGCGCACCAGTTCTGAGTTCCAGAGCGCGCCCGCCATGGTGGCTTCTCCCAGCCGGGCGGGATCTGCAGGGCCGGCCGCACTTGATAGACTCCGCACGCGATGGTATGATGAACAGCATTCATTGGCACCTGCCGGAGGTATCGAGCGTGGCGGAGACGGCGGCGAGGGAGCACCGGGAAAAGCAGCGGCGGCGCGGGCAGATCATGGGCGCCGCGCGGCGCCTGTTCTGGAAGCATTGCTACCGGGGGACGACCATGCCGGCGATTGCCCGGGAGGCCGGCCTGGCTGCTGGGACGCTCTACCTCTACTTCCCCGGCAAGAGCGCGCTATACGCCGAACTGCTGCTCGAGGGATACGATCTGCTTATCGAGCGGCTGGGGGCTGAGCTCAACCGCCGGGGCGGGACGCGCGAGCAAGGAGAGGCGCTCATAGACGCATTCCTGGGCTTTGCGCGGGACTTCCCGGAGTACTTCGACATCATCTTCTTCGTCCTCCAAAGGGAGAGCCGGGAGGGTGCCGCAGGGAGCCTGGGCGCCGGGCAGGTGGGGCGGCTGCGGGCCCGGGAAGCCGCCTGCAAGGCGCTGGCCGCCCAGATGCTGCGGCAAGCCGGGTACGAGGGCGGCCACGAGACGACTGTGGACGCCATCTGGAGCATGTTGGTCGGCGTGGTGTTCTACTTCCGCAAGACCGGGTCGGACAGAT
>CAYFVS010000086.1:0-5796 GCA_964346565.1 uncultured candidatus Brocadiaceae bacterium
TGTATGTCCTTGATGCGGGTGGTGTTGCGACGCGGCTCGAACTTCCAGGCAACCGCCCAGCGGGGGCTGGCCGCGCGCGTCCCCAACCGCTCGTGCGAGGCCAGGTCGTTGACCTTGAAGACGCAGCCGTCAATCTCGTAGGGCAGGTCTTCCCTCTCGTCGGCAAGGTCGTCGTACCACTCGATGGCCTGGTCGGCGGACTGCAACAGCGCGCCGCGCGGGTTGGTCTTCAGCCCCAGGTTCTTCATCAGCTCCAGGCACTGCCAGTGCGAGTCCGGCCGATGACTGCTGGAGGGAGCGACCTCCCAGAAGAAGACGCGCAGAGGCCGCTCGGCGGTCACGTTGGGGTCGAGCTGGCGCAAGCTGCCGGCGGCGGCGTTGCGCGGGTTGGCAAACGTCTTCTCCCCGGCCCCCTCTCGCCTCTGGTTGAACTCCCGGAACTCGGCCTTCTCCATGTAGACCTCCCCGCGCACCACCAGGTGACCGGGGACCGACACGTGCTCATCCTGGGGCTGCAGCCGCAGCGGCACCTCGTGGATGGTCCTTATGTTTGCGGTCACGTCCTCGCCCGTGCGACCGTCCCCCCGGGTCGAGGCGGTGGCCAGCCGGCCGTCGTGGTAGACCAGCTCCACGCTGACGCCGTCGTACTTGGGCTCGCCCGTCAGGGACGCGCGCTGCTTGTCCAGCTCATCGCAGGAGCGCGTGTAGAAGTTGCGGAACTCCGCCTCATCCTGAACGGACTGGAGGCTGAGCATGGGGGTCTCGTGCTCGACGGCGCCCAGCTCCTCGCGCGGCTCGGCGCCGACCCTCTGGGTGGGGCTATCCGGTGTGACCAGGTCGGGAAAGCGCTCCTCGATGGCCTCCAGCTCGGCCTTCAGCTCGTCGTACTTGACGTCGGAGATCTCAGGGTCATCCAGGACGTAGTAGCGGTAATTGTGATGCTCGATCTCCTCGCGCAGTTCCTCGGCCCGCTCCTGTGCCTCCTCCCTGGACATCCGCTCCGCTTTGCTCTTCGGTGCATCCGCGGCCATTCCGGTCACCTCTGCATGCGTTCGCGCAGTTGCTCGGCCGGCAGCGTATTGAGCACGTCGGCCTTCTCCACCCAGCCGCGGCGCGCGGTGTAGACACCGAAGCGCATGAAGTCCAGGTCGCCCACCTTGTGGGCGTCGGAGGAGATGGTCAGGCCGCAGCCGGCCTCGAGTGCCCGCCTGACGTGGGTGTCGGGCAGGTCGAGCCGGTCCGGCTGGGCGTTTATCTCGACCCAGACTTTATTGTCCCGGCATGCCTCCAGCACGACGTCCAGGTCGAAGCCAATCGGCTCGCGCTCTCCTATGATGCGCCCGAGGGGATGGCCCAGGCAATGGACGACGCCGCTGCGGATTGCCTTCAGCAGCCGCTCGGTCATCTCCGCTTCGCCCATGTTGCGGTCGTAGTGGACACTTGCCACGACCCAGTCCACCTCGGCCAGCGCGTCCTCCTCCAGGTCCAGCCTGCCGTCCTTGAGGATGTCCACCTCGACGCCTGCCATCAGCCACAGGTCGTCCAGCGATTCGTCCAGCTCGCGTATCCGGTCCGCCTGCTCGCGCAGCCCGTCCTCGTCCATGCCGTTGGCCATGGTGACCCGCTGAGAGTGGTCGGTCACGGCCAGATACTCATACCCCCGCTCGCGGGCGGCCTCGGCCATTTCCTCCAGCGTGTTCCTTCCGTCGGTGCGGTCGGTGTGGGCCTGCAGGTCGCCGCGCACGTCCCGCTGCTCTATGAGGTCGGGCAGGTTCTGGTCCTCGGCCGCTTCCACCTCGCCGCGGTCTTCCCGCATCTCGGGCGGCACCCAGGCCATGTTCAGCCGTTGATAGACGGACTCCTCGGACTTGCCGGCCAGCAGGTTCTCGTCCTTGAACAGGCCGTATTCGTTCAGCTTCCAGCCACGGTCCACCGCACGCTGGCGGACTGAGATGTTGTGCGCCTTCGAGCCGGTGAAGTAGAGCAAGGCCGCGCCGAATGCCTCCGGCACGAAGTAGCGGAAGTCAACCTGCAGGCCGCTGTCCAGCCGGACGGACACCCTCTCCTTGCCGCGGCTCATGACCTCGTCTATCGAACCATAGTCGAGGATGTTGTCAGTGGCCTGCTCCCGATCGCTCGCCTGCACCAGTATGTCCAGGTCGCCGACGGTCTCCTTCCGGCGGCGGAAGCTGCCGGCCACCTCCCATCGCTCCACGGCCTCGATGCCGTCCAGGTGGCGGCCCAGCGCTTCGACGTGCCCGATGGCCTCCCTGAGCAGTATCCGCCCGGCGGTGGCCTCCAGCGTCTTGATGCCCTTCAGGATGTTCTGCTCGGTCTTCTCGCCGAAGCCCTCCAGCTCGCGCACCTTGCCCTCCTGGCAGGCCTCGCGGAGGCCCTCCAGGTCCTGGATACCCAGCTCCTGGTAGAGGCTCATGGACTTGCGTGGGCCGAGGTCTGGCACGCGCATGAGTTGAGTCAGCCCGGACGGCACCTGCTGGCGCAGATCCTCCACGCGCTCGCACGTGCCGGTCTTCAGGATCTCGGCGATCTTCTCGGCGGTGCCCCGGCCGATGTTGGGCAGGTCGGTCAGGTCTTCGCCGTCCTCCACCATGTCTTCGAGGCGCCGGGACAGGTCCCGCACAATGCGGGCGGCGTTGCGATAGGAGCGGATGCGGAACTGGTTGCCCTCCTGCAACTCCAGCAGGTCCGCTATCTCCTCGAAGACCTCGGCGATCTGGGCGTTCTCCATATCCCCGTCTCCGCCGCCCGGCTCCTCAGGCGCCTTCGCCCTCTGTCGAGGGTCGTCGCGCCCGCTCCAGCAAGCGCTTCACCTCCTCGTCGGTCATCTGGCTGAAGTCGCGGTAGCTGCCGCCCACTCCGAAGAACGGCCGCGGAGTGACCAGGCAGACGACCTCCTCCACCGATTGCTCCATCTGCCGAACCGTGTCCGGTGGCGCAGTGCCCACCGCGACCACTATCCGCTCCGGCCCGCGGCTCCGCAGCGCCCGCACCGCCGCCCGCATGGTAGCCCCGGTCGCCAGGCCGTCGTCCACCAGGATGACCACCTTGCCCTGCACATCGGGACGCGGGCGGTCCCCCCGATAGGCACGTTCGCGCCGCTCCAACTCCTCCTGCTCGCGGTCGGCCACCTGTTCTATCTGATCTTCCGAGACGCGCAGAACGCTAATCACGTCGTCATTGAGGACCCGCACGCCGCCGGAGGCGATGGCCCCCATGGCCAGCTCCGGGTTGCCGGGCGCGCCCAGCTTGCGCACAAGGAAGATGTCCATCGGCGCATCAAGCCGCTCTGCTATCTCGTAGCCGACCGGCACCCCGCCGCGCGGCAGGGCCAGCACCAGCACGTCCCCGCGACCGGCGTAGTCGGCAAGCTCCTCAGCCAGCCTGCGGCCGGCCTGCGTTCTGTCCTCGAAAGCAACCATCGGCTCTCCGGCTCTCCGCACGCGCTATCCTGCACCGGCCAGGGTGTTAATCGCTTGATGCAGCAGCTGGGGCAGTCCGCCGACCCGCGCCGTGCACGCCGCGCTGCCGGGCTGTTGATGCGGAGCGGGTCCTCGATCCTGCGCTTCCAGCAGGTCCGCCACCCGGTCCAGCATCGAGGCCGTCTGCGCGCTGTCCGGCTCCTCGTCCGGCAACTTCTGCCCCCTTCGCTTATTCAGGCGGCGTACGCTCAGGACTGCGCGTCGCCCAGCTCCTCCTCCAGGTCCGCCATGCGCGGAAGGAGCACTTCCTCCTCCAGGCGTATGTGCTCCTCCAGTTCGTCGTACAGCTCGTCCAGGCCGGCGTACAGCTCCATCACCGACGCTTCGGCGTCGCCCGGCGGCCGGCAATCGTCCGACATGCGGCGAACCATGTCCACCAGTGACAATGCCTCCTCGTGGTCCCCTTCGAGCTGCTCGCCGGGGGGGCTCTGCGGCAGGGCTCCGCGCCCGGTGCGCGCGCTCTCGGCAAGGGCGCGGGCGTACTCGTAGAGCACCTCCTCCTCGCGCTCGATGTGCTCGTCCAGTTCATCCCGCAGGGTCAGTAGCTGCCGGTCCAGTTGTGCCGCCGCCGGCTCGAACTCCCGGTCCAGGGCCAGGGAGGCATTGTCCACAAGCGCGCACAGCTCCGGCAGCAGTCGGCGAGTTATGTCCTGGTGCTGAGACTCCAGCAGGCCCAGAAGCTGCTCGACGGACATGTCCTCGGGCGCAGTCTCGACCATCCCATCGGCCGACGCATCGGCTTCGCTCATCTGCCACCCCCTGCTCACAGGAAGCGTGGAAGTACACCCCAATCAGGACCTCATGCTAATGGACTGGTCGGCCGGCGTAAAGACGCGGGCAATGCGTGCGCCGCTCATCCCTCCCCGCGGAGCGCGGAGAGCGCCTCGCCCAAGGGAGCGCGCGCCAGGCACACGCACGTGTCCGCCGCTCCGTAGTACATCCACAGCTCATCCCCCCTCAGCAGGCAGCCACAGGGAAAGATCACGTTCGGCATGAACCCGCTGACCTCGTAGGGAGCTGACGGCCCGAAGACCCAGCCCGGGCAGCGGGCGCGGACTCTATGGGGCTCCTCGCCGTCCAGCAACGCCAGCCCCACCCGGTAGACCATGTTGCCGCCGAATACCTTGACCCCGTGGTAGATCAGCAGCCACCCCTCCTCGGTCCGGATGGGCGGGGCGCCGGCGCCCACCTTCACCCCGTCCCACCACGGTCCGCCCCGCTCGACCAGCACGCAGTGCGGCATGCCCCAGTGGATCAGGTCCGGGCTGCACGCGCTCCAGATGTGCTCGATGTCTCCCGCGGCCGGTCGGTGCAGGACATGCCACTTGCCCCCGATCTTCTGGGGGAACATCACGGTGTCCTTATTGTTCGGGCTGAAGATCAGCCCGAGCCGCTCCGCCTGCTGGAAACCATCGGTCCTGGCCAGGCCGACGGCCGGTCCCACCGGCGAGTAGGCCACGTAGCAGATGTAGTAGGTTTCATCCTCGGCCACATAGGTGACGCGGGCGTCCTCGCAGCCGAGCTCCTCGTAGCGTCGCCCCGGTGTCCCGTAGGCCAGCAGGGGCTCCGGCTCGATCTGCCAGTCGGAGACTCCGTCAGGGCTGCGCGCCACGTGGATGTTGGAGAACCCCTTGCGGTCCTCCACGCGCAGAAGGAGCAGCACCTGGTCGCCCAGGTCTGCCGCGCCGGGGTTATAGACGGCCGAGACGGGCATCGGCAGGTCATCCCGGGTGATAATCGGGTTGTCCGCACAGCGTTGGAAGAGCTCGGCCAATGGCGCCTCCTCTCCGCTTGGGGCCCGCTCACCTTTCTATCACGTGGTAACCGCCCTGTCCAGCAGGAGGCGGCTGCCCTTACCCTCTCCGTGCCACCGCGGGCGAAGGCAACGAGAGCAGCTTGATGATCTGTAGAGCAGCGGGTATAATGCTTACAGCGCAATGGGGGCGAAAGGGCTTCGACCAGGCTCCCGACGCTGAAGTGGCGCACCGAGGTTGCCAGGCGGCCTCGCAAAACACCTGGCAAAACGCAACATGCCGACCAAACACCGGCATTCGCAATGGCTGCGTAACTGACGCAGCCACGCCGGCGTGGGTCTTACCTGCAGGCCCGCGTTAGGCGTCAGAAAAGCAGGTGTACCCGCCCGGGCGCGGCCCGGTCGCAGGCGGGGAACCCGGCAAACCCGGAGATAACGGGCTGGTCGGCTCGGCATCCCGTCAACCGGAGGCCTGGCCGGCGAGAGCGCCAAGGAGGTTGACTACGTGCGTAGAGGCGTCAGCTGACGGGCCGTGGGACGCGG
>CAYFVS010000087.1:0-11103 GCA_964346565.1 uncultured candidatus Brocadiaceae bacterium
GCCTGCCCGATGAGCATGGTCCTGGTCAGCAGGGGCGCTTCCTCGGGGCGCTTCGAGACGCCCTCGCACGCCCTGCCGGCGGCGTATCCCTCGCCCACGCCGGGGCCGATGGCCCCGAAGCCCATGGCCAGGCCGGCGCCCAGCAGCGCCGCTGCTTTGACGATGGCTTCCTCCATCGGTTGCTCTCCTTCCCGGAAGTCCGGGTGTTCAGGTTCTCAGATGAAGAAGATCAGGATGAAGGCGATGACGAACGCGTAGATGCTGGTGGACTGGCTGATGGCGCCGCCGACCAGCATGATGCGTGTGATGCTGGTGTTGGCTTCGGGCAGCCGGCCGACGGAGTCGCACGCGCCGCCGGCGGCCAGGCCCGTGCCGAAGCCCGGCCCGATCGCTCCCGCGCCGATGCAGATGCCCGCCGACAGGGCACTGACCGCCACCACCATCTCGTTTCCGCTGTACTTCTGGAACTGCTGGGCGAAGGCCAGTATCACCGAGACCACCAGGGCGAACACGGCGGGGCTGGTGGCCAGCGCCTGACCCAGCAGCATGGTTATGGTCACGGTGCCGCGAGAGCGGGGATTCCTGCCGATGCTTGCGGCCGCCCGTGCGCCGGTCACACCAGCACCGATCCCGGAGCCGACCGCCCCCAGGCCCATCGCCAACCCCGCGCCCAGGTAGGCGCCCACGGCCTCCAGGCACGGCGCCGGTTGGCTGAACAGCAGCACAAATGCCATCACCAGCGCGAAGATACCGCTGGTCTCGGCGATGGCCTGGCCGACCAGCATGGTGCGCGCCAGGTCGCCGGCGGCCGAGGGCTGGCGGCTGATGTTGTCCACCGATTCCCCGGCGTTGTAGCCCTCGCCGACGCCAGCGCCGATGGCCCCGAAGCCCATCGCCAGGCCCGCCGCCAGGTACTGGCCGGTCTGCATCAGGGGCTGCCAGTCAACCCCCTGCAGCAGCATGTCTACGGGGCCGGCGGCCACGCTACACTCCCATCAAAGAAACCGCAGATAGCAGCAGGTCAAAGGTTGTTGACAATGCGTTTCACATGAACTCCTGGCTTCCCGAAGTTCAGCAACAGGCAGAGACTCAGCCCTGTCGCGCTCAGGTAGTTCAGACACTGTGCCAGGTGCACGTCATCGAACTCCCTGACGGCCTTGAACTCCACAAGGATACAGTCTTCAACAAGTAAGTCCGCCGCATATTCGCCGACAAGCTCACCATCGTGGTGAATGCGAATCGGCCACTGCTGCTGCACCTTCAGGCCTGCCTTGCGTAGCTCATACGCCAGCGCATTCTCGTAGACCTTCTCCAGGAAACCGCAGCCCGGACCATTCGAAACGGCGTACGCAGAGCCGATAACCTGTTCACTCAGTCCCTCGAGTTCATCCGCGTTCATCTGCGTTCATCTGCGGTTCCGTTAGTCTCTGATTTGGACTGCGGTATACGCCAGGGCCAGCATGGCGAACACGAACGCGTGCACAAGTCCGATGAACAGCCCGAAGAACGCGTTCAGGAACGGCGGCAGCCCGACGTGCAGTATCAGGTGCGAGACGACGGTCAGGATGACGAACCCGCCGAAGATGTTGCCGAACAGCCGGAACGGGTGCGAGATGGCCTTCCCGATCTCGCCCACGAAGTTCAACGGGGCCATCGGCACGTTGGGCACGCGGCCGAGCTGAAAGGCGAAGATGGTCACCAGCACACAGTTGGCAACGAACGCCGCCAGCAGAAGTCCCACGGCGACCCTCTGGCCCAGGGGCATCTCGCCCACCGCACCCAGGTAGCTCGCGATGAACAAGTAGTTCAGCAAGGCGCCGCCGGCCAGCATGAGCCCGCCCAGGATGCGGCTGACGGTCCGGTCGCCGGGGAAGCTCGGCTCGTAGAAGCCCCATAGCCACCCGCGGAAGCCCTGGACGCGGATGCCGCTGATGTGCACCACAAAAAGCACAATCAGGGCCAGCCCCAGCGGCGTGTTCAGGTCCTGGGTGGGAGCGTAGAAGCCCGGCCAGCCCGCCCACTCCAGGACGTTCGGTATGGTGCCGATGACGTTCGACAGCAGCACGAAGACGAACAGGGTGGCGATGAACGGCATGTACTTGCGCCCGTGCTCCTCGCCGAGCGTGTTGTCGCAGATGTCCTCGAAGAACTCGGCCAGCATCTCGAAGCCCGCCTGCAACCGGCCGGGCACCTCGTTGAGGCGCCGCACCGCCAGGTAAGAGACCAGGATGATGATGGCCATGACCAGCCACGAGTTGTAGAGGGTGGCCACGTTGAAGCCCTCGAAGGGGGCGCCCCATATCTTCACCGGTGCGCTCGGTATTATCTCCATCGGCTCAGCTCTCGCCGGGCGAGGGGCTGGTTGTGCGCTGCGGGCGGCCGTCGGAGTCGGGCCACAGGAACTCCGTGGCCAGCACCGCAATATTCATGGCGAACAGGCCCGCCACGGTCGCCCACGGGTCCAGCAGGTGGTCCAGCCGGAAGGCGAGCGCCAGCGTCGCGCCGGTCAGGCTGTAGGCAAGCAGCCGCCGCCGCACGAATGCGCCCGCCGGGGCCCCTCGCCGCAACGCCACGTAGCGCCAGCGGAAGCGCAGCACGCTGACTATGCCGCCCAGAAGCAGCCCCAGCGCCGCCGCCCGGCCCGAGGACACCAGCAGCAGGGCGGCTCCTGCCAGAAGAAGGGCCTGGCTCAGGCGCGAGCTGCGCTGCCAGAACCGCTCCAGGCTGTCCCAGTTGCTCGGTGCAGTCACTGGCCTGGTTTCCGAGGGGATCGGTCGGTCGCGTTCCGCTCGTCCGCTCCGGCTTCCATCGTCCGCATGGCGACGCGGTAGACGGCCAGCATCCCGCCGCCGATGCCGGCCAGAAGCAACGCCAGGGTCAGGAACGGGCTCGTCCCCAGCAACCGGTCGAGGAACAGGCCCAGCAGGAAACCGGCGATCACTGAGGCCGCCATGACGAATCCGAGCCAACCCACCAGGGCCAGCACGGTCAACGGCTCAGTGCTGCGCTTGGACGGCATTCAGCACTCCCGGGCAGACCGGGGGGACAGGCGTTCCAAGGCCCGGCGGCATCGCGGACCGAGTATTCTGGCACAAGGTGCGGCACGTTGTCAACACGAGCGACGCCTGGCGCCTCCACAGGTTTCGCGTCGGACTCACCGGGCCCAGGGGCACTGCCGCCGACACCATTGGATCGTCTTCCGGAGCCCCTCCCTCAGGTCGGTCTCCGCCTCGAAGCCGAACTCCCGCCTGGCTCGCGAGGTGTCCAGCTTGCGGCGAGGCTGGCCGTCCGGCCGGGTGCTGTCCCACACGATCCGGCCCTGGAATCCGGTCAGTTCGGCGATCAGCTCCACCAGGTCCTCGATGGAGATCTCGAACCCCGCTCCCAGGTTGACCGGTTCGGGTTTGTTGTAGCGCTCGGCGGCCATCAGGATCCCCCGTGCAGCGTCTCGCACGTAGAGGAACTCGCGCGTGGCGCGGCCCGTCCCCCACGCCGTCACGGTCGAGTCCCCGCGGTTTGTCGCCTCGATGCATTTGCGGATGATGGCCGGGATGACGTGGGAACTCTCAAGGTCGAAGTCGTCCCGGGGGCCGTACAGGTTGGCCGGAAGCAGGAAGATGGCGTCGAAGCCGTACTGCTCGCGGTATGCCTGCGACTGGACAAGGAGCATCTTCTTGGCCAGCCCGTAGGGCGCATTGGTCTCCTCCGGGTAGCCGTCCCACAGGTTCTCCTCCCTGAAGGGCACCGGCGTGAACTTGGGATAGGCGCAGACTGTGCCCATGGTGACGAACTTCGCCACCTGGTGGCGTCGGGCCTGCTCAATCAACTGGACGCCCATGACGGCGTTGTCGTAGAAGAGCCGCCCGGGGTTGCGCTGGTTCTCCCCGATGCCGCCGACCGAGGCGGCCAGGTGAATCACAACGTCGGGCCGGGCGTCACGGTACATCCGCAACACCGCCTCTTCGTGCCGGAGGTCGTACTCTTCGCTGCGCGGCACGAAGATACCTGCGGGCTCCTTCTGGCGCAGCATCTCCACCAGGAAGGAGCCCAGGAAGCCGGCCCCGCCGGTGACCGTGACCCTCTTGTTCTGCCAGAAGTTCATCGCTTCCGTCAGTCTGAAATGCCCCCGGTGTTACGCGCCGGCCCGGCCTGCGCTACTGCCCCCGGGAGACTGCCTCGATGTCTGCCTCCACCATGATGCGCGCCAGCTCCTCGAAGCCGGTCTTCGGTTCCCAGCCCAGCAGTCTCTTCGCCTTGGAGGCGTCCCCGATCAGCAGGTCCACCTCCGCGGGCCGGAAGTAGCGCGGGTCCACCTTCACGAGCGTTCTGCCGGTTTTGGCGTCAATACCCACCTCATCCTCGCCCTCGCCCTCCCACCGGAGGTCGAACCCGCCGATGCCGAAGGCCAGCTCGGTGAACTCGCGGACGGTGGGGGCCCGCCCCGTGGCGATGACGAAGTCGTCCGGTTCGTCCCGGTTCAGCATGAGCCACATGGCCTCGACGTACTCGGGTGCGTAGCCCCAATCCCGGCGCGCATTGAGGTTGCCGAGGTAGACCCGGTCCTGGAGTCCCGCTCTGATGCGAGCCACTGCCCTGGTGACTTTGCGGCTGAGGAACCGCTTGCCTCGCCGTGGTGACTCGTGGTTGAAAAGAATGCCGCTGCACGTGTAGAGGCCGTAGGCTTCGCGGTAGTCCACCGTGACCCAGTGCGCGAACAGCTTGGACACGGCATATGGGCTGCGGGGGTGGAAGGGCGTCTGCTCGCTCTGCGGCACCTCCTGGACCTTGCCGAACATCTCGCTGCTGGATGCCTGGTAGATGCGCGTCTCGACCCGGGCCTCGCGCACGGCCTCCAGCAGGCGCAGCGTGCCCAGGGCATCGGCGTCGGCAGTGTACACCGGTTGCTCGAATGAGACGTGTACGTGGCTCTGAGCGGCCAGGTTGTAGATCTCGTCCGGGGCGATCTTCTCCACCAGCCGCGCGATGCTGCTTCCGTCCACCATGTCGCCGTAGTAGAGGAGCAGCCGGCGATCCTCGACGTGTGGGTCCTGGTAGATGTGGTCTATGCGCTCGGTATTGAAGACAGAGGCGCGCCGGATGATGCCGTGGACCTCGTAGCCTTTCTCCAGCAACAGCTCGGCCAGGTAAGAACCGTCCTGTCCCGTAATCCCGGTGATCAGGGCTTTCCTCATCTGCGCCCTCCTGCCAGGCGTATACCTCCGTAGGCGTTTTATACGTGCAAACCGCCTTTTCCGCAAGGCCGGCGGGCCGGCCGATTGCTGGAGGCGCCGGGGCTGCCTATAATGCGACCCGGCCTCCGGGACCGCGTCTGCCGCGGGTGCTCCGCACTGAGTCGCCGACGGGCCGTCCGCCGGAGGCGACGCACCCGAGCAGCGCCGGGCGGGGGCCACACTCTGAGGCGCCGGAAGGGGGCTGTCCGTGGCGGATGGGAATGAAACGGCAAGGCGCGCGGTGGTGCTGCTGAGCGGCGGGGTTGACTCGGCCACCATACTGGCAATGGCCCGGCGGGAGGGATTCGAGTGCCACGCGCTCAGCTTCCGCTACGGCCAGCGACACGCGGCCGAACTGGCGGCCGCCCGGCGGGTGGCGCAGGCCCTGGGGGCGGCCGGGCACTGCGTGCTCGACCTGCCGCTGGACCGGATTGGCGGCTCGGCGCTGACCGACGACTCCGTTGCCGTGCCGAAGGACGGTGAGAATGCCGACGGCGGCATCCCCCGCACCTACGTGCCCGCGCGCAACACCATCTTCCTCGCCGTGGGGCTGGCCTACGCGGAGGTGCTCCGGGCGGAGGCACTCTACGTGGGCGTTAACGCCGTGGACTACAGCGGCTACCCGGACTGCCGGCCGGAGTTCGTCGAAGCATTCCGCGCCCTGGCACGGGTGGCGACGCGGGAGGCCGTCCAGGGCCGCCCGGTGCAGATACGCGCCCCGCTGCTGAACATGAGCAAGGCGGAGATCATCCGCACCGGCGCCGAGCTGGGCGTGGACTACGGGTTGACACTGAGCTGCTACGATCCGGACGCGGAGGGGCGGCCCTGCGGGCGCTGCGATAGCTGCCGCCTGAGGAGCGAGGGCTTCGAGGAGGCCGGCCTGCCGGACTCGGCGGCGGGGACCGGGGAACCGCAGACGAACGCGGATGCACCCGGATGAGCCGGCGAACACCGCGAAGGAGCTGCTCTGAACTTCGGGGAGACGCGCGATGACCGAGGTGCTGGCGGTGGCCGCGAGCGCGCGGCGTAAGGGGAACAGCGACACCATACTGGAGGCGGCCCTGGACGTCTTCCGAGAGGGCGGAGCGCAGGTGGAGACCGTCGTGCCCCGCAGGCTTTCCATCAGCCCCTGCCTGAGCTGCAACGCGTGCTTCGAGGACGGCGTCTGCGTGCAGCACGACCCGATGCAGGACCTCTACGGGCGCTTCTGCGACGTGGATCACATAGTGGTGGCGTCGCCGATCTACTTCACCGCGCTGCCGGGGCACTTCAAGGTGATGATAGACCGGTTCCAGTGCTTCTGGGCGCGGACCTACTTGCTGGGCAAGCCGCCGAAGCCGCGCCGGACGGGTATGTTCCTGTGCGTCGGGGCGATGGACCGGGAGCGCTACTACCGCTCCTGCCTGACGACGGTCAGGACGTGGCTGTCGGTGCTGAACGTGGCTTGCCCGGTGAGCCGCTTCTTTCCCGGCCTGGACGCGCGGGAGGACATAGAGCGGCACCCGGAGTACCTCCAGCAGGCTCGCAAGGCGGCGGAGGAGCTTCTCGCCTACCGGCTGGAGGGGCGCTGACAGCCCCGCTCAGCGCCGGCGGAGGGCAGTGATGACGGGGCTGGCGGCGACGGCGAACATGAGGCATAGTACGGCGAACACGTCGCCGTGCCGCACATAGGGCGTGCTTCGATCGCAGAGCCGAAGAGGGGCGGCCAGCGAGCCGGCGCGGTGCGGCGGCAGGGCGGCGTAGATGCTCCCGCGCGGCCCGATGAAGCAGGAGACGCCCGTGTTCGCCGCCCTGACGACCGTCGTGCGCGTCTCGACAGCCCGGAAGACGGCCATGGCCAGGTGCTGGCGCAGCTCGCCCGGCACCCAGTACCATCCCTCGTCGGACAGGTTCACCAGGAAGTCCGCCCCCGCCCGTCGGAACCCGCGCACCAGGGCGGGGAACACGTCCTCGTAGCAGATCAGCGCCCCGAAGCGCAGCCGTCCGCCCTGGCCGTCGGGAATGCGGAAGATGACCGCCTCCCGGCCGGGTCGGTTCTCCCGCGTCAGGGGCGTGAATGCCTGCAAGAACGGCAGGGCATCCCGCAGGGGGATATACTCTCCGAACGGCACGAGCTGCATCTTGTCGTACCGCTCCACCGGCTTGCCGTCGGGGTCCACCAGGAACGCGCTCACGCCGTACTGGGTCACATGGGGGCCGTAGAGCAGGCTGGCGACGTAGCCGGCGCCGGGCCGGGGCAGGTAGGCCGGCGCGCCGACCAGCAGGTGGCAGCCCATCTGACGCCCGATGCGGCTCAGGTGCCGCAGGGCCCGCGTAAGGGCCTGGCCCTGCCGCAGCAGGTTCTCCCGGTCGAACACGCTGTGCGCTGCCTCTGCGGCTGCCGCGAAGAAGCGCGGCTCCACGTTGAGCGGAAGCTGCAGGGTGGTCTCCGGCCAGACGACCAGTGCGGGTCCGTGCTGCCGAAGCGCCATCGTCAGGTTCGCCGCCACCTCGACCTCCCGCTCGACTTCCGCGTACAGCTCCTCCATCGTGGTGGGGGCGAAGATCTCCGAGACGCGCCGGGGGAAGTTCTGCTGCACCACGCCCACCACGGGGCCTTCCTCCCAACGGACTCGTCCGCCGGAAGCGGTGCCCACCGCCCAGCAGAGGACCAGGATCGCCGCGCAGGCCGCCAGAGTCCGCCCGTGGCGCGGCGCCGGCAGGCCCTGCCGGGCCGACCACAGGCTCCACAGCGCCCCGGCCAGGGAGGCGTTCACCAGGAAGACCAGGAAGCTGAGCGCATACACCCCGCCCCAGGCCGCGTTCTGCACCAGCCCAGGCACCAGGTACTGCGTGTAGCCCAGGAACAGCCACGGGAACCCCGGGCCGAGCCGGGCCCGGAACAGCTCCAGCCCCACCCAACCGGCCGCGGCCAGGAGCGGCCACAGGGCGGGGTGTCGCCTCTGGAACCACCGGATGAGAACCGCCGCGACCACGAAGTAGAGGCCGACGTAGACTGCCAGGCCCAACCAGCCCGGAACGGCCACGCTGGCCACCCAGGCGAACGCCGGCAGGCAGGCCGCCGCGCCCGCCGCTGCTCCCGCCAGAGCCGCCCCGCCGCAGCCGCGCGCGCGATGGAGCACCAGCAGCAGGGGGACGAAGGCCACGAAACCGACCGCTCCCAGGTCGGCCGGGGGGAAGGAGATGGCAAATAGCAGTCCGCTGAGCGCACCCGCCCCCGCCAGCAGCAACCGCCCCGCGGGCCCGGCACGCCCGGCATGGGCGCGGGCGGTCTCCGACGTGCCCCCTGCGGTGGCGTCGCTGATCAGCGGAACAGAACCTTCACCATGAGGAACAGGGCAATGGCGCAGACAAACCCGTTGCCGGCCCACATCGCCGGGGTCACCGGCAGCGCACCGGCTTCGGCCGTTATCTGGCCGAAGATCAGGAACGGGTAGAACACCGCCAGCACAATGGCGAAGCTCATGCCAAAGGCGATCATGATGCTCCGGCCGCCCGCAATGATGCCGAGGGGTATGCCCAGCAGGGCAAACACCAGCAGAGAGACGGCCTGCGCGAGCCGCTTGTGGATGCGCATGCGCACCGAGAGCAGGTCCGACTGCTGCTCGGCGTGGCGGACGCGCTCCTGCAGCTCGTCCCTTTCCGCCTGGAGTTTGGCGCGCTGTTCGTCCAGCACTTCCATCTGCTGCCTTATGCGGGCGGCGCGGCTCTCGGCTTCGCTCAAGGCGGCCTGTGCCTCCTCTGCCGTGCGCTGGAGCTGCTGGAGTTCTTCGCGACGGGCGTCCTGCTGTTGCTGAAGCGACTTGCGCTGCCTTTCCAGTTCGACGATGCGATCGTAGTCCGTATGCTCCCCGGCGGGTTCGCGGGCCTCGTTGATGCTGGTGATGCAGTCGCGCAGTTGGGTCTGCAGCAGTTCGACCTGCTGCTGGACGTCCTGTGTGCGCCGCCGGCAGCGCTCAATGGCATCCGTATGGCGGCGCCGTTCCTGCACGGCATGTCTCTCGTAGCGCTCGCGCAGGCCCTCGAGCGTGTCCTCGAGGTCGCTGATTTCGGCCTTCTTCAGTTTCAGTTTCTTCCTTTCGTCCTTCAGGTATCTCTCGGGCCGCTCCAGCGGGCGCTGTGCGGTGGTAATCCGGCGCAGCTCGCCCAGGCGTTGCAGGAGTTCGGCGGTGGGCAGATGCTTCTCGTCGGTGCCCGTCTCGGACGATTCAGGCGCCAGGCTCAGCGAGCAGATGCTGCGCCTGGACTTGGTGGTTATCGCCTCGCTGTATGCCTGCCCACCGAAGTGTGTGATGATGCAGTCCTCCATCTCGAAAGCTACCGTCTCCGGCTCAGCCTGGTCGGTGCGCACCGTGGCGGAGGCTGCGCGCATGATCATCTGCGGCCGGTCTGCGGACTTCTTCAGGAGGATGGGGTTTGTCAGGCGCCCGTTGACGAAATCGTCATACTGGATGGTGACTGACTCGAAGTTGAACTGCCGCCGTGAACTCAGGATTACCTTGTCCAGCAGGATCTGCTTGAGCGCCCTGTATTTGAGCGTTTCGATGGACGCCCTGGCCCGGGGCACCAGCTCGAACTGGAAGACTGTGACCAGCAGCGTCAGCGCAACACCCACCAGCAGCACGGGGTGGATGACTCTTAACAGGTGCACGCCCCCGGCGCGGAGGGCGATCAGCTCGTTGTCGGCCGAGAGCCTGCCGAACGTCATGACGACGGCCGTCAGGAAGGCACTGGGCAGCACCATGGGCACGCAGTAGGCGCAGAGCGGCGGCAGCAGGCGGTGCAGACGCACTACGTCCAGACCCTCGTGGAGCAACTGCATGCAGAAGCCCACCATCATTATCAGCACGAGGGTGACGAATGCCGGCAGGAGTGCGCTGAACACGTCCTTAAGGACGTATGTCTGCAGCTTCTTCATGACCTGTTGGGTCATTTTATTCCATGAGCGAGCGGAGCGGCAAGGTACTGCGTGGCCGCCGACTGCCCGGTGACTGAAGGCTCGGGCGCGATGCGCGGCGCCTGCCTTCGCGCCCCTGTTGCACCAGGAGGGCAGGGGTGGGATAATACCTGGAGCAGGCGTGCACCCCCACGCTCGACCTTGACCACCGGGCCGTTCCCTGGTCAAATACGCTGTTTCGCTGGTTCTGATAAGGCACGGCGCAATGCCGACGCGGGCACTGATATCGGACATCCACGGCAACCTGGAGGCCCTTGAGGCCGTTCTGAAGGAGATCCGGCACCGGGGCATAGACGAAGTGTGGTGCCTGGGGGACATCGTCGGCTACGGACCGGACCCCGTCGAGTGCACCGACCTGGTCAAGCGCAACTGCTCCCTGTGCCTGATGGGCAACCACGACTGGGCCGTCTTGAACAGCCCCGTGGGATTCAACACGCTGGCCACCGCCATGGTATACAAGACGAAGGAGTGGCTGCGGGTCACCGACGTGTCCACTGAGCAGGACAGGGAGCGCTGGCACTTCCTGTCCCAACTGCCGCTGAGCGCAGAGACCGACGGCACCCTCATGGTGCACGCCTCCCCGCGGGCCGAACTCAGCGAATACATCCTGCCCTCCGACGTGTCCCACGATCCGGAGAAGTTCCAGGAGATCTTCTCCATGGTTGACCAGGTCTGCGTGGTGGGCCACTCCCACGTGCCCTGCTGCATCACCGAAGACCTGGACCTGACCCTGATCCGCGACGATGTCCGCGAAGTGCGGCTGGACGACAGGAAGATGATCATCAACATCGGCTCGGTCGGCCAGCCCAGGGACGGGGACAACCGGGCCTGCTTCGTGACCGTCAACCAGGACGTCGTCCGCTACGTGCGCGTGCCCTACAACTACCGCAAGACGATGGAGAAGATCAGCACGCT
>CAYFVS010000088.1:0-1584 GCA_964346565.1 uncultured candidatus Brocadiaceae bacterium
AGGATGCGGCCGGTGTCAATCTGGATGTACTTCTCCTCGGGGTGCTTGCGGCCCCCGTGGGGCGGCACGTTGGCCACGGTGCCCTCCAGCATCTTGAGCAGGGCCTGCTGGACGCCCTCGCCGCCGACGTCGCGGGTGATGCTGATGTTCTGGTTGGTCTTGCCGATCTTGTCTATCTCGTCAATGTAGATGATGCCCTGCTCGGCGCGCTCCAGCTCGAAGTCAGCGGCCTGGATGAGCTTCAGCAGGACGTTCTCCACGTCTTCGCCCACGTAGCCGGCTTCGGTCAGCGTGGTGGCGTCGGCGATGGCGAAAGGCACGTCGAGCGAGCGGGCCAACACGCGGGCGATCAGCGTCTTACCGCAGCCGGAGGGGCCGACCAGCAGGACGTTGCTCTTCTCCAGCTCCACCTCCTCCGACTCGCCGTGCAGCAGGCGCTTGTAGTGGTTGTGAACGGCGACTGAGACGGTTTTCTTGGCGCGCTCCTGGCCGATGACGTATTCGTCCAGGCGGGCCTTGATCTCGGCGGGGGCGGGCACACGGAGCACCTGCTGGGTCTGGTGCGGGCGCATGCGGTTCTGCTTGACGATGCTGTAGCACAGCTCCACGCACTCGGCACAGATGAAGGTGTTCTGGCCGCCCTGGATCAGCCTTTCGACCGATTCGTAGCTCTTGCCGCAGAACGAACAGGCTTCCTTGTAGTTGTCGCGTTCTTCTGGCATGTCTCTCGCCTCGAGTCTTTCGGCCTGTTGGTAGAGCGCTATGTCAGCCGTGCCCGCCCTCATAGCGGGCGCCTAACGGGCCGGGCCGCCCGCCCAATCGCGGGACTCAGCCTTTGATGTCCGCGGCCAGGACCTCGTCCACCAGGCCGTAGTTCCTGGCCTCCTCAGCCGACATGTAGAACTCGCGGTCGCCGTCCTCCTCGATCCTCTCCAGCGGCTGGCCGGTATGGTCGGCCAGTATCTGGTTGATCCATTTCTTGAGCTTAACCATCTCCTCGGCATGGATACTGATGTCGGCGGCGGTGCCCTCCATGTCGCCCCATGGCTGGTGGAGCATGACGCGGGCGTGGGGCAGGCTGAACCGCTTGCCCTTCGCCCCGCCGGCCAGCAGCACGGCCGCCATGCTGAAAGCGTGGCCCACCACGTAGGTGGCCACGTCGCACTGGACCAGTTGCATGGTGTCGTAGATGGCCAGCCCGCTGGTGATCAGCCCTCCGTTGGAGTGGATGTAGAGGTGGATGTCTTGCTTCTTGTTCTCGCTCTGCAGGTACAGCATCTGGGCTACGGTCAGGTTGGCGACGGTGTCGTTGATCAGGCTGCCGATGAATACGATACGGTCCTCCAGCAGGCGGGAGAAGATGTCGTACCCCCTCTCCCCGTGGGTGGTCTTCTTGACCACTGTGGGCACGATGGTGCTGCCCTGGGCCTGAGCTGTGCAGGCGGCCTGCCAGAGCTGCTCGGGGCTGATGTCCGGCTTGTGCATGTTCTACTCCTCGCCGGGCTCTGGTTCGGTCCCGGCTTCCTGCGGCTCGGCGCCTGGTTGGGGGGCGCCGTACTTCTCTCTGAACTCCTCGACGGGTAT
>CAYFVS010000089.1:0-3370 GCA_964346565.1 uncultured candidatus Brocadiaceae bacterium
CGCATCAAGCTGCACCCGGACGACTACTACGCCATGGGTGCCGAACGCGGCGGCATAGACGAGCGCTGGTTCGCCTCGACCACCCCGGCCGACAACGGCCCGCTGACCAGCGAGAACGAGGGGCTCAGCGAGGTGGTGTTCGAGGACGGCGGCCGCACCGAGCGCGTGCTGCTGCGCGAGGCCGTGCAGAAGCTCAAGGGGGAGCTGATCGGCGAGCGCCTGTGGGAGCAGTACGGCCGCTGGCCCGCCTACTCGAAGTTCTTCGACAACCAGGGCCCGCTGCCGTTCCACATCCATCAGCGGGACGAGCACGCGGCCGACCTCGGCCAGCTCGGCAAGCCGGAGGCGTACTACTTCCCCCCGCAGGTCAACAACCACGGCGGCGACTTCCCCTTCACCTTCTTCGGCTTCCGCCCCGGCACGACGAAGGAACAGGTGCGCGAGTGCCTGGAGCGTTTCGCCGAGGGCGACAACCGCATCACCACCCTCTCGCGCGCCTACTCGCTGGAGCCGGGCACCGGCTGGAACGTGCCGCCCGGCGTCCTGCACGCGCCGGGCAGCCTGTGCACCTACGAGCCGCAACGCGCCTCCGACGTATTCGCCATGTACGAGTCGGTGGTCCAGAACCGCCAGGTCGTATCCGAAGAGCTCTTCTGGAAGGGCGCCCCCGAGGAGCGCGTCGGCGACGTGGACTACATGATGCAGCTCATTGACTGGCAGGCGAATGTGGACGAGCGCTTCGCCGAGCATCACCACATGCGTCCCCGGCCGGTCCGGCCCCCCGAGCAGACCGAGCCGGAGGGATACCGGGAGGAGTGGATCTGTTACCGCTCGGACGCCTTCAGCGCCAGGCAGCTCACCGTTCTGCCCGGGCGGACGGTCACCATCCGCGACGCCGCCGCTTACGGCATGATTCTGATGGAGGGACACGGCTGCATGGGCGCCTGGCAGGTCGAGACGCCGGCCCTCATCCGCTACGGGCAGCTCACCGCAGACGAGTTCTTCGTCAGCGAGCGGGCCGCCCGGGACGGGGTGGAGATCGCCAACCCCTCCCGCACCGAGCCGCTGGTGATGCTGAAGCACTTCGGGCCCGGCAACCCCGACCTGGACCTGGGGGAGTAGCGGCTCAGCGCAAGCCGGGGTGACGCCTGACCCATGCGGTATCAGGCGACAGGGGGAGGGATCTATGAACGGTACGGAGCTGGCGGGCAGGACGGCCCGGATTACAGGGGCGAACAACCCGCTGGGGATTGCGGCGGCGACCGCGCAGGCCCTGGCCAGAGAGGGCGGGCGGGGGTTCCTTACCTACCTCCGGGTGTCGCCGGAGAAGTGGGGCGTCACGCCGGAGGAAGCCCGTGAAGCCACTGAGCCAGGACTGCCCCTGTACCACGCCCAGCGGATGAAGGCCGCGGACGAAGTCGTGGAAGCCATCCGCCGGGAAGGCGGCACCGTGGCCGCCCGGGAGGCGGACCTGACCCAGACTGACAGCATCCCGGCGCTTTACGACCGCGCAGAAGCGAAGTTCGGGGCGGTGGACATCCTGGTCAACAGCGCCGCCCACTACTCGAACGCCGATGCCATCGGCGAGCTGACCCCGGCGGTCATCGAGGAGACCTACGCGGTCAACACCCGGGCCGCCCTGCTGCTGATGGACGAGTTCGTGCGCAGGCATAAGGAACGCCAGGCAACCTGGGGGCGCATCGTCAACCTGAGCACCGGTCCGGCGCAGTGCTTCACGACGCAGATCAGCTACGGCTCCAGCAAGGCAGCGATCGAGGCCGCCACGCGCGCCGTCGCCCGCGCGGCCGGCCCGCTGGGGATCACCGTGAACGCCGTGGCGCCGGGACCCACCCAGACCGGCTACATCTCCGCCCGGTTCGAAGAGGAACTGCTGCCCACCATACCGCTGCGGCGGCTGGGCACGCCGGAGGACATCGCCAATGCCGTGGCTTTCCTGGCATCCGACCGGGCAAGCTGGATCACCGGGCAGGTGCTCAGAGTCACGGGCGGGCTTGACATGTGAGCCTTCGAGCGGCGAACCGCACCCTTGACGGTGGTGGGTCTGGGCATTAGCACGTAAGCACATGCTTAACCAAGGCGCTGTCCAGGATGCGCGGGAACTCGCCGAGTTGTTCAAGCTGTTCAGCGTGGAGACGCGCGTGCACATCGTCGAGCTGCTCAGGGGGCGCGCGCTTTGCGTGGGCGCGCTGGCCGCGCGGCTCGGTGTCTCCAGCGCCGCGATCAGCCAGCACCTGCGCATCCTGCGGGTCGCCGGCCTGGCCGCCCGCGAGCACCTGGGCATCGTGCCGGAGGAGGCCAACGTCTACCTTGACCTGAGCGTGTGGCGTAACGTCATGCTGATGGCGGAGTTGCACGGCGTGCCGCGCGCCCGTCGCGTGGAGGCAGGCCGCGGACTGCTGGAGCGGTTGGGCATCGCCGAGCGCAGCAGGCAGAAGGCCCGTGGCCTGTCGAAAGGCCTCCGCCAGCGCCTGATGCTCTGCTCGGCGCTGGTGAGCGGGCCGGAGATACTGTTCCTGGACGAGCCGACCAGCGGGCTCGACGTGCAAAGCGCCCACCTTATCCGCCGCATCGTGCGCGAGCTGAACCGCGAGGGGCTCACCGTTTTCCTGACCACCCACAACATGGCCGAGGCGGAGGAGATGTGCGACCGGGTGGCCATCATCAACCACGGTCGGATCGTCGCCATAGACACCCCCGAGCAGCTTCGCGACGCGATGAAGTCGAGCCAGTACGTGGAGGTGAGCTTCGCCGAGGGCACGCCATCCACCGAGGATCTGGCCGCCCTGCTCGGCGTGGCCAACGTGAGCACTGCGGACGGGAGCCGGCGTCTCTACTCGGAGGAGCCGGGCCGGCTGGCCTCCGAAGTGGTCACCCGGATGGGCTCGCTGGATATCGCCGATATCGCCCCTGTCTTACGCCGGCGACCTGATCCGCTCGGGTTTCGGCCAGGACGCGTACTTCCCCACTTGGCTCAGCCTGCTGACGCTGGTGGCCTTCACCGCCGTGCTGTTCTGAGGCGCCTGCCGTTTCCACGCTCGCTGGCGCGCCACGGGCCTGTAGTCACAGGGGAGCGTCTGTCCCCCCAAGTGAGCCCACCAGCGGAAGTGTCAGCGGGACCGTCAGCCCCCCTCAGCCGCTCCTCGACCTCCCGGCAGACGCGGCTGAAGCGGCACGCCTGGATGGTGTAGCCCCCGCCCAGGATCCCACATCAACTTCCCGCGGGGAAGGCGGCGGCGCGCCCGAATCGCTTATCCATATATCGAAGGCCAGGCCTTGGAGAATCTGATAAACCGGCTTGATAATGGTCAGGTATCGCTTATAATACCGGGTACTCAGGTTCAGAGAATCG
>CAYFVS010000090.1:0-4442 GCA_964346565.1 uncultured candidatus Brocadiaceae bacterium
CTACCTCCAGGTCGGAGTAGGTCTGTGCCAGGGCGCTCTCGACGGCATGGGGCAGCATCTCCGCCCGCTCATAGGTCGGGATGACGATGGAAACCTTGCTCACCGGTCGCCCTCCTCGGAAGAGCCGCGGGCAAGCAGCTTGCGGCTTCCGGGCCGGCGGGACCGGCCCGCCAGTGCTCGTAACAGGCGGCCCGGTGCGCGGCGCAGCACGCCGAGCACTCCCTCCCGCTGCGCCACCCAGACGGCCTCGCCCACAAACGGCGCGCGCAGCAGCCGCTCCGCAAGGGCTGCCCGCCACATACGGACCCGCTCGCCCCCCGCGGTGGCCTGGCGCGCGTCCCTGGTCAGTCGTGTCGCCTCACCGTGGAGCCCGGCCGCCCTGGCGCCGCGGGCCATGGTCATGTACGAATCGGCCAATATGCGCCTGCGGCGTGGCGGGAGCTCGTCCGCCTCTGCCAGCACTCGTTGCACTTCGTGCCAGCCCCGGCCGTGCGAGCGCAGTCTCCCGCGTTCCCAGGTGTGCCCCGTCCAACGTTCCCGCTCGTGGCGACGCATCAGTGCGTGCATGGTGGGGATGTAGCGATACGGCGCTTCGAGCACGAGCAGCTTCGCGTTGTATAGGCGGTCGTGTATCTGCCACCGCGTCTCCCACGGACCGATCCGCCGGCAGATCGAGCGCCGGTACAGCCCGTTCACCGTCCACAAGGGAAGATTGCCGAACCGCACCATGCCGTCCAGCAGGCGGTCGCGATCTGGACGGAAGTCCTCAGGCCACCAGTCCTTCAAACGGTCGCCTTCGAGCGTCCCAAACGGGCTGAAGACGTACTCCACCTGCGGCTCGGTCTGCATCACTGCGACCTGGTCGCTCAGCTTGTCCGGCAGCAGCAGATCGTCGGAGTCCAGGAACTGGATGAACTCGCCACGCGACTCCTCCAGCCCGCGGTTGCGTGCGGCGTTGGCGCCCTGCTGCTCCTGGCGGACGTAGCGCACCGTCAGGCCCTCTGCGGAGGACTCGGCGAACGCGCGCACGACCTCCTCTGTCTCGTCCGTCGAACCGTCGTCAACGACGACAACCTCGATGGGGCGATAGCTCTGCTGGCGCACCGAGCCCAGCGTCTCCTCGATGATCCAGGCCCGGTTGCAGGTCGGCGTGATCACGGAGACGAGCCCTTCCTCGAAATCCTCAGACATCTCCAGCACCGGGGGAGCGGCCTCCGAGGACCGGTTCTGTCTGGCCGGCTGCCAGCCGCCATCCGGGGCGAGCCGCAGCTTCGCCACGCAGGCGCTTAGCTGGCCAATGCGTGGCAGCGCCTTCTTAACGAAGTGATCCAGGTAGCGAGCATAAGTGGCACGGTCGCGCCACAGCCCCCGGACAAGGGCCTCACACAGCCGCCGGAGGGCAACGGGTACCTGCCTCAGCGCCGCGGCCGGGTCGTGGCGGACCCCCTGCTCGGCCGTCATGATGACGTAGGACCACGCGCTGCCCCAGCGCGACCTGGCTAGCCAGCGCATGGTAGCCTTCTCAGGCCGGGCGAGGTGGTAAACGACAAGCTGGGGGAAGTACCAGATCTCCTCTTCGGAGGCCTCCCTCAGCGCGCGCATCTGGAACTCCGTCTCCTCGCCGAACCTGGCGCGACGGCCAGACATGCCCAGCCGATGGCCGAACCCACCCAGCCGCCCGAGCAGTCCCTTCCGGATGACCATGTTCGAGCCCCACAGCAAGGGCGGCTGGGAGAGCCTGAGGGGCTGCTCTCCCAACTCGTGCAGGTCACGCGTCAGCCGGGCCACAGAGTCTGTCAGCCAGTGCGGCCTGCCGGATGGGTGAAACGGGGCGATCTTGCCGCCGAAGATACCGGGCGCGTCGTCGGAGATTATGATGCGGCAGACCTGCTCAACCCAATCCGGAGCGGCCTTCGCGTCGTCGTCCATGTAGGCCACGTACCGCCCCCGGGCTGCAGCGCAGCCTGCATTGCGTGCCCGGCTCAGCCCGGTCCTGGGTTCAATGACGTAGCGGGGCCGCGGCGGGCCGTCGCACGCCGCGACTACCTGCCGCGTGGCGGCGGACGGGCCGTTATCCACCACGATGACCTCGTAGTCCTCCGGGGGGGCGGTCTGCCGCGCCAGGCTCTCAAGGGCGAGCCTCAGCAGCTCCGGTCGCTGATAGGTGCAGACGATCACCGAGACCACCGGTTGACCCTGAGCTGCCGGCTGTGTCGCTTCATCAGGCATATCCCAGCTCCTCGAGGCTGCTCCGGACGGCGGCTTGCTCCGACTCGGACATCACCCCGCGCCGGCGGACGAGCTCTCCCAGCCCCTCTGCCGGCACGCCGAGTTCGTCCAGAAGGATGCCCGCCATTCGCTCGATGCCGACCTCGGCGGGGTAGTCGGTCTGCGAGTCCACGGCGAGGAAGATGCCCTCCGGCGCGTGCTTGCCCACCTGGTAGTGCTCGTGCGGGTCAACGGTCTCGAATACGGGTTTGTCGCGCCTGAAGGGTCCGTTGACGGCGTAGCCTGCAGCCGGCTCGACTATGAAGTCCGGCATACCGCGCCCAGTCGAGTCGGCCGGCACGCGGTGGACGGCCTTCACGACCCGCGCGCCAGTCTCGGCGTCCCGCAGGTCGCGCAGTGCCTTCAGCATCCGCTCTGCCTCCTTGCGCAGGCGCTTCGTGCCGCTGTTGAGGAACAGATATGCCTCGTTGGCGCAGCCGCGCGCGAAGTCTTCCATGCCGCCCGAGTAGATGACGCGTCCCGGTCGCCCCCGTGCGATGGGCACCGCCCGGTCGCGCGCCCGCCGGGGCAGCAGCACCCGCCTGAGCCGGAACACATCGAGCGTGCGCAGCGCGCGCAACGTCCACTTGGCCAGCCAGTGCGCCGCACGCCGGGGCCGGCCGGTGAAGCTCAGCCGGTTCTCCCGCAGCCAGTTGCCCAGGTAGAAGGTCCGCGTATGCGCCTGGAACCCATGGTCAGAGACAACCAGCAGCGGAAAGGGCCGCGGGCCGGCCACCCGGAACGCCTCGACCACACGCCGCAGTGCTCCGTCCAGCTGCCCGTAGAAGCGGCTCAGCACCTCGGCGCCCCTCTCCGGCTCGTAGAGCGCGTGTTCTGGGTCCAGGTAGTACCACCCGCAGTGCTGCAGGAAGTCTGTCGCGTGGAAGTGAACCATGAACAGATCGGGCTGGAAGCGGCCGATGAGGTACTCGGAGGCAGCAGCCCGCTTCTCCAGCAGGTCGCCCATGAAGCGGAGCGTCATCTCCAGGTCCCTGACCGGGCGGTAGATGTTGACGTCGTCCTTCACGACGATCCGGTAGTCGTGAACGGCCTCCAGCAACTGCCCCTTCAGCTCCGGCGGCCAGGTCCAGGCCGCCTCCATGCCGGGCGTAGTGAACCCGGAGACCATGAACCCGTTCAGCTCGAAGGGCGGGTAGGTCAGCGGCAGGTTCAGCACGCCGACGCGCCGTCCGTGCTCGCCGGCCACTTCCCAGACCGTCTTCGGCAGGTTCCCCGAGCTAATCAGCTCGCCCCGTGGGCTCTGCCGGTCCCAGCGCTGGAAGTCGTATATGCCGCTCTCGACGGGTGGCAGGCCCGTCTGGAACGCCGTCCAGGCGGCGGCCGTGTTGGCCGGCAAAGTCGAGCGGAGCACGGCGCGCTGCCCCCGCGCGAGCAGGTCGGCCAGGAACGGCATGTGCCCGCCCTCGACCGCCCGGTCCAGCACCTTCCAGGTGCCGCCGTCTATCCCGATGACAAGAACCCGTCTATCGCTCACGCTTGCCGGCCTCCTTCCCGCCGAGCACTCGGTCGCGCAGGCGCACTGCCAGGCCGCTCAGCAGCTCCCGGCCATTGAGGCGGCGCATCAGCCCGCGCCTGCGGAACTCGTCCATCACGGGGCGGTCCTCCAGCGCGCGGCCGCAGAGGGCCGGCTGCTTAAGCACCGCGGCCGGCACGGTCACGTTCAGCGGCACCCAGATGCCGCGTGCGAGGCCCACTGCCGCCTTGGTGCGGCGCACGGCCTCCTCGGGATCGTTGTCCAGGGCCTCGCAAGCCCAGCGCATCTGCGTGCTCGCGCCCCGGCCCAGCTCGCCGGCTGCCAGCTCGTCGCAGTCGTACTCCCGTGCGAAGGCCCGGGCCAGCCGCAAGCAGAACACCACGCCCTGTTCCGTTGCATCCGGCATAGGATCCTTCCAGCCGCCGAAGATGGCCTCAGCGAACGCACGCAGCTCGGGCTCCACCTGCGCCACGCCGAGGAGAAGCGCCATCTCGCGGGCGCTCACCGCCGCTTTTGCGGCATCCTGCTGTGCCTTGTGGCTGAGCGAGACGCCCTCCGGCAGGGCCCGCACGGTGAGCAGATGCTCCGGCAGGTTGTGCAACTCGCCCAAGCGGGATAGCCTGCACTCCAACTCGTAGTCCTCCACGTGCGGGAACGACCCATCGTAGCCGTCCAGCTC
>CAYFVS010000091.1:0-3119 GCA_964346565.1 uncultured candidatus Brocadiaceae bacterium
GACCACGAAGTCCGCCGGGACCCACTTCTCCCAGTACCGCCGGTCCTCGCTGTATCTGACCGTCGAGTAGGGCACGATGCCGGCGTCCAGCCAGGGGTTCCCGACGTCGGGGATGCGGCTTACGGTCGCGCCGCACTCCTCGCAGCGGATCCTCAGCGCGTCCACGTGAGGCCGGTGCGGCGAGTGGTCCTGGAACTCCTCCCATCCGACGACGGCCCGCTCGCGCAGTTCCTCCTTGCTCCCTATCACGTCGAACCACCCGCACTCGTCGCACCGCCAGATGGGCAGCGCCAGCCCCCAGTATCGCTTCTTGGAGATCATCCAGTCGCGCATGTTCTCCAGCCAGTCCAGCTCCCGGTCCAGCCCCCACTCCGGGATCCACTCTATCTGACGGGCGACCTCCTTGATCTCATCCCGCCAGTCCATGTTGATGTACCACTCCTCGACGTTGCGGAACAGCAGCGGCGTATTGCAGCGCCAGCAGTGAGGGTAGCTGTGCGTGTAGGGCTCCTTGCGGTAGTAGTAGGCCTTCTCGCGAAGGCTCTCATAGACGACCTGCTGCACGTCGCCGGCGTACTGCCCCGTCAGCGGGCCGAAGCCCTCCAGGAAGACGCCGCTCTCGTCAATCGGGGCAACCACCGGCAGCCCCAGCTCTCGGCCCAGGTCGAAGTCCTCCTTGCCGCAGCCCGGGGCCACGTGCACAACGCCGGTGCCCTCCTCGCCGCTGACGATGTCCCACAGCACCACGCGATGTGCCCGGGCAGCCTCCCCGGCCGCGGGCAGTTCGTCGAACGGACCGTCGTAGGCCCAGCCCTCCATCTGCGCTCCAGGCAGCGTCTCGAGCACCTCGTGCGGCCCGCGCGACTCGAGCTGGTCCAGGCAGGACTCCGCCAGGTAGTAAACGTGCCCGTCCTGGCGCACCTTCGCATAGGGCAGCTCCGGATGCACGGCGCAGGCCACGTTGCTTGAGAGAGTCCACGGGGTAGTCGTCCACACAAGGAGGTATTCCCCCCCGCGCCCGCGCAGGGGCATGCGCACCACCACCGAGTCCTCGGTGACCTCCTTGTAGCCCTCATGCATCTCGTGCTGGCTGATGCCCGTGCCGCAGCGGGGGCACCAGGGCATGCTGTCCCGGCCCAGGTAGATCAACCCCCGCTCGTGGCACTTCTTCAGGAACTGCCAGATGGTGTAGTTGTTCTCGTCCGACATGGTGTAGTAGCTGTTGTCCCAGTCCATCCAGTAGCCAATGCGGATGGACTGCTGCGTCTGGACGGCGGAGTACCTGCGAACGCGCTCCCTGCACTTCTCCACGAAGCGGGCCACGCCGTAATCCTCGATATCCCGCTTGCTGCCGAAGCCCAGCTCCCGCTCCACCTCGACCTCGACCCACAGCCCCTGGCAGTCGAACCCGTTCTGGTAGCGAAGGTCGTGGCCGGTCATGGCGTGGAACCGCTGGTAGCAGTCTTTGTAGGTGCGCCCCCAGGCGTGGTGCACGCCCATGGGGTTGTTGGCCGTGATGGGGCCGTCCAGGAAGGACCAGGGGTCGGCGCCCCGGTTCTTCTCTCGCAGTGCTTCGAAGGTGTTCTCCTCCTCCCAGAGCCGCAGCATCCGGTGCTCCAGGTCCACATAGGAGACCCGTGTATCTACTTTCTCAAACAAGGCTTATCTCCTCGCTGTGCAAATCGCCGCGTAACGTTGCATCGTGCGGCATACTACGGACCGGAGTCCGTGGGGAATCCATCGGACCGACGGCGGTCCGGCCGGCCGACCGGACCGGACTCAGGAGGGGATGATGGCCTCGAGCGCGCCGGGAGAGACGCGCTCGATGACGACCTCCTTCAGCCTGGAATGATGGCCTGAGGCAATGCGCACCTGGGAGCTGCTCACTCCGAGACAGTCGGCCAGCAGTCGGCAGACGGCCTTGTTGGCCTTGCCCCGCTCGGGCGGCGCCGTCACGCTCAGCTTCAGCCGCCCGTCATGTTCGCCGTACAGACGGTCCCTGCCGGCCCCCGGCTGCACGAGCAGGGGCACCCGAAGGCCCTCGGCTGTGTTGACCACCTGCATACGGCCCTCCGCCGGACCCGGCGCGTAAGGAGCAGTGATTGTAGCCAGCGCGCCGCCCCCAGTCAAGCCGCGCTCGTGCTTGTTACGGCACAGCCACGCCCGTCCGCTACGGGTCGGGGAAGCCGTAGAAGCGGCGCCAATGCCGGTCCAGTGCCCCCACGTCCGTGTCAAACGCCCTGGCGAAAAGCGGGGCGGTCGGCGCCTGTGGCCCGCGCTTGCGGTCGAGTTCCAGCCTCGCCGCCCTGAACGCGTCCAGCCTCTCCTGGCCGTAGGTCTCCTCCAGGAAATACAGGGCGGAGGCGCCGTCGAGAATCGCAGCCTTGCCCAATTCCTCCAGCTCAACCAGCCGCCCCGCAGGCTCGTTCGGCCGCTTCTGACGGACCATCTGGCGGAAGTCACGGCCCTCCAGGGCGCATCGCGCGCGCTCCTGGAAGTAGATGCAACTGAACTCGCCGGTCCACCAGTTCTGGCCCATGCCGCCGATGGCCGCGAAGTTTAACAGGTGGGTCTCCTCGTGGAGGAAGCTGCTCAGGTTGAACGCGAAGTCTCCTTTGTCCCCCGTGCGCATCGCGTTGTGCTCAAGGCTGCAGCGAGAACGGCCGTACTCCCCCGGTACGAGGAACGCCCGAATGGGCGTGGGGCAGGGCTCGGGGCTCCGGCCGGCCAGGAACTCGTAGATGCCGTCCAGGTGGGAATACAGCCTGTGCACCTTCTCCAGGTCGGAGGAGGGCGAGAAGTAGAGCTGGTGGCAACGTGAGGGGACCATCAGCCACGTGCGCCCCTCCATGCCCACGGGCCAACCGGAGACCTCCACCCGCCGTGGCTCAGGCAGCGACAGGCCCTCCGCCGAGAGCAGGGCCCGCCAATCCTCAGGCAGGCGTGGCGTCGCGCGGGCCGCAGTCTCCCGTCCACAGGTCAAAGGATGCCTTGCGGGCGCTCTGGGTGCCGCCGGCGCGCTAGTTCTGAACGCCAGGGCGATCCGGCCCCCGCGCACCTGGCAGGTCAGTCCCTCTGGCCCCAGGATAAGCTCCAGTGCCTCCCGAGCGGTCGCCCGG
>CAYFVS010000092.1:0-5726 GCA_964346565.1 uncultured candidatus Brocadiaceae bacterium
CGGTCCACGTAGACGTGGCAGCGGTCGTAGTGGCGCAGGCGCTGGGTGGTGTGGTTGAGGTCGCCCCAGAACTCGCAGAGCTGAAGGCGGACGACCGGGCGGGCGTGCGCACCCTCGACCAGGTCGCGCAGGATGCCGGCGTTGCGCTCGAACAGGACATCGTCGGCGTCGAGCCACAGGAGCCGGTCGTCGTCCGTCTTCGACAGAAGGAGATTCCGCGCTTCGATCCAGCCGAGCTGGCGGCCCTCGTGGCGGAAGTAGCGGACGTGGGCGTGCTGCGCGCGCACGTCGGCCACCACGTCGGGCGTGTGATCGGTGGAGCAGTCGTCGAGAACGAGGACCCGCGCGACGTAGGGCGCGATGGAGCGCAGGCAGAGGTCGAGCGTGTAGTCGTCGTTGTGGGCGGGGATCAGGGCGGTGACTCCGACGCGGCTCATGGCGCGTCCTCTCGCTCGAAGACCATCGCGTTGCGGACAACCCAGGGGCAGCCGTGCGTGCGCTGAAAGGCCGCTCGCTTCCAGGCCTGGGTGAGATCGTCGTCATAGCCCCAGCCGCGCGGCCCCAGTCGATCTCGCCACCACTGCGGCATCCGGCAGTTCACGTGGTGGACCCCCGGCTGGGCGGGCCGAGCGGCCGTGAGCAGAAGGCGCTGTCCCTGAGTGCACCAGTCGAGGAAGTTCCCGGTGTCCTCCTCCGGGATGTGCTCGGCGACCTCGATGCTGACCGCCAGCTCGTAGTCGGCCATCTGAGGCAGAGGCCGGTCGCGGGCGAGGTCGGCCAGATGGACGAGTCGGCGGACCTCGGGCTTCATCAGCGAGAGGGCGGTGCGGGTGCCCTCAATGCCGATGCACGGCAGCCGCGTGCGGAGGTACTCGACGGTCCAGCCCATGCCGCAGCCGACGTCGGCGACGCTCTCGGGCTGGAGCACCTCGAGGATGGCCTCGGTGAAGCGATGGTAGGGGCTGCGGTAGCGGAATCGCCGGCGGAACCATGCTTCGTCGTAGATCTCGTCGAGGCCCAGCTTGCCGCGCTCGTGGAACACCACGACGTTGCCGTGCGGCTTCTCGGAGAACTGGCAGGGCGGCACAGGCAGGCCGCAGAAGATGGTGCAGATGCCGGTGCGGTCGCGCTCGACGGAGATCAGGTGCTCGCAGTCCAGGCACTCAGTCATCGGGCTTCCTCGCTTCTTCCGGCTGTTCCGACTCCGACCGGCCCGTCCAAGCGATTTGATAGCGCCCTTCGTGATGTCGGTAGTCGCAACGCCCTGGGACGAGGGAGCAACGTAGCATCCGCACATCGCCGACGTTATGAACGCCGTCGAGGTGCTCACAAGTGAGACAACGGCAGGCGTCAGTGGAGCGGGTGTAGGCCATCACGCGTACCCCAGGTCCTTGAGTCGCTCGAGCATCACAGCGTCGTCCGGGCCGAGGGGGCCGGTCCCGGCGTCGTGGCCTGCAATGGGCTGGGAGTTCAAGGGGTGGCGCACGGGCGGCTGCCACCAGGGCACGGTCATCAGCTCAGGGCGCGCCCCGTAGGTGTGGCCATAGCGTCCGTCGTCACCGAGCAACTCGCCGTGGTCGGCGGTCACAACCACCTGGCCGCTGAGCGTGCCCCAGATCAGCGTGACCACCCAGCGCCAGACCAGCGCGAAGTTGCCCAGGTAGGCCTGGCGGAGCTCGGCCGCCGTCACCTGCCCTTCTCGGAGCGCATCGCGGCAGTGCTGCGTGCGCTGTAATTCCGGGGCGAACGCGCAGCCTTCTACATGGCCCCAGTCGGCGTAGGGCAGGGCGCCAGTCCCGATGAACGGGACGTGCGGTTGCACGAAGTGCACTACCATGCGCTCCGGCTGGCCGTGGGCGAGCAAGTAGCCCCGCACGGCGACCGCGACGTCGGCCGGATGGACCGTGGGCATGTTGTGCTGGCCGTGTCGGCCCCAGCCGTGTCGCCAGATGCTGAGCCAGGTGAAGTTCGGATGCTCGGCCTTCGTGATCAGCTCCCGCTCGCAGACCGGGTTGGCGCTGACGTAGAGGACCGGCTCGCCATCGAGCACCTGGGCGAAGCGGGGCATCCAGTGGCGAGTGCACCACGCCATCGAGCGGACCGGCTGCGCGTCCACGGGTGTGACGCTGTCGAAGGCGTCCCATCGGCAGGCGTCCAGGATCAGCAGCACGTTCCAGTCCGTCTCCCGCAGTAAGTCCGCCTGGCGCTTCACGATCCGGTCCTCCACTCGGACAGAAGCAGCACGGCGTAGAAGCCGCCGACCGCGGCGCCGATGCCCAGGGCGAGGGCGCCGCCGTACGCAGCCCCGGCGAACGTCACGCGCACCGGGTCCACGAACTGATGGGTGACCGCGCAGAAGCCGTAGAGCGCCGCGCAGGCGACCACCAGCACGCCGGCGATGAGTGCGAGCTGTCTCACCTGGTGGCGAGGGCCGTATCGGCGGGGCACTCGATGCGCCCCTCGTCCAGCTCCACGGCCGCCTCTTCGTCCTCGGTTCGGTAGCTGGCCTTCAGCCCGGCTACGTAGCAGCCGGCGGCCAGCGCCACAACGCACGCACAGATCACGACAAGCATTCTCCTCACGGTTCGACCTCCTTCTCTCTGTCAGCGCCCAAACGGAGGCGCAGTTCGCGGACGGTGTCCTCGCTGACCTCGCGGCTCGCCTGCTTGTAGAGCACGACGAGCGCCCTGGGGCTGAGCAGGTAGCCGCGCCAGGGGGCGGGCTCACCCGTCTCCAGCAGCGCCACCTCTATCCGCATCTCGAGCGCCGGCGCCGGCGCCCTGCACCCGGCGGCGCTCAAGCTCAGCCAGGTAGTCAGCAACGCGATCAGGATCGCCGTCCGCCACGGCTTCGATGAACCCATCGAGGTCGCGCCTCCACTTGAGCGTCAGTTCGAGCGTCGCATCGCGCAGATCCGGCGGGGCCTCCTCGACCAAGTGCTCGCAGGCCAGCTCGAACGCAAGCGCAGCCAGCTTCAGCCAGCTCATAGGGCCCCGCTGCTCTGGAGCCAGGCATGGGCCTTCTCGATGGCGGTCAGCAGTTCGGGCGTGACGTAGTGATCGAGGAACTCTGGAGCATTCTCCCGCAACTCCGTGATCAAGCGGGTGAGCGCCCGCTGCCGCGCTTCGCGTGCCTCCTCGACGGTCAGCTTCCCGTCCTCTCGGCCGCGCTTCAGCTCCTCCACGTAGTTGTGGTGGATCAGCACGACACACCGTTCGGCGAGCGTCAGCAGGCGCCCCCAGCGCTCACTACGCAGGGCGCTTCGCCAGCGCTGCAGGCGGGGTAGCGCCCAGATCACGGCCACCACGGCGGCCACCAGTTCGATCACGATGGGCGAGGCCAGGACCTTGCCCACTCCCTCCAGTAGCTCACTCATGCTCCCCCTCCAGTCTTCCGAAGTGCTTGAGCAAGCGGCGGATGGTCTCGTTGCGCCGCCGCCAATGTCCCTCCTGCGCGCAGGCGCTCGATCCGCGCTGCGGCAGATCCTTCCACCGGTGCTTGAGCACCGGCGGGATGCGATGGAAGTCCGTCTCGCCACGGCTCATGCAGAGGCGCAGGATGATGTCGTCCTCATGATGGTGGCCGACCAGGCCGTGGCTGCCGGGCAGGCCGTCCAGGCAGGAGAGGTGCGAGGGCACGCGCTCCAGCAGCTCGCGGCGGAACAGCATGAAGCGGCCCTTGATCAGGTCCGCCCACGTGCCCGTCGTGGTGCCGTTGTGATGGCGGCCCTGGCGGTAGCCCTTGCCCGGCACGCGGCTCCAGCCGAAAAAGCCCACGATGCCGTCCGGGCACTGCTCGCGGCAGGCCAGCATCGCGTCCGCCAGCACGCGCTCGTCGGCGAAGATCAGGTCGTCGTCCATCGAGCAGACGAACTCCGTCTGCGCCAGGCTCGCCAGGAACCAGCGCGGGTAGCAGCCCAGGTTCCGGCCGGCGCCGACGTAGAAGTCCACCAGGGGATGATCCGCGACGGGGACCGGGGCGCCGTCCGGGCCGGGCATGGCGACCTGCTGACCGGCGGTCCAGCCGTTGTCCCAGACGACGACGCGCAGCGGGACGGTCTGCTTCTCCAGGCAGGCGAAGATGGGGCCCAGGTTCTCCGGCCGCCGCCAGTTCAGCAGGCAGACGGTGATCGGCGGCACGTCTCGGCCGCCGCCGTTGGCCGCTGCCTTGCCCAGGCGCCGGGCCTTGACCTTCTGCAGGACCTCCCGCTCCTTCTTGAGGTGCTCGTCGGCGATTAGGTTCCGGTCGGCAGGCGGGTTGGTCAGAACCATCCCAGCACGGCCGGGCCGCTTTGCCAGGCGCTTCGCCACGCGCTCGCAGCGGTCCTGGTCCTCGCCGCCGACCAGCACGAGATCGAAGCCCTCCTTGCTCCACGGCTGGCCGAGAGGGCGCCGGGAATACTCGTCGCCGGCGGGCACGGCGTGCAGGGCGACGCCGTGCTGCTTGCACCATCGGACCCAGGTCTGGACGCGGTGGCCGTCCAGCTCGAGGCAGATGATCTCGGCCTTCGGCAGCATCCGGCGCACCAGGACGGTGCTCTCCCCCGGCCGCCACTGGAGCACGCGGGCGCCCTCGCCCTCCGGATACAGCGCGTGGAGGCAATCGCAGGTCAGCGCGATCGCCCCCAGCCACCGGTGGGTTGGATGCGCCGCGATAATGGGCGCGCCCTGCCCCAGCAGTTGGGTGAAGAGATCCGCCGGGTCGCGCTTGTAAGCGTGCCGCCTCGTCTGGTAGCGGGCGAAGCCCTCCTCGGCCAGCTCCCGGACGGTCTCCGGCCGAAGGAACTGCTCGCACAACACGCGGAATCGCTCCTCGAACAGCTCCGGCCCGAGCAGGGCGGCCATCGGCAGCGTGGCGTTGCGTCACAGCGCGGTGCCGCTGTTCGGGACGGGATTGCTGCCCCGGTACTTGTGCCCCGCACGCAGGTCACGGCTCTGGATGATGGGCACGTTCATCAGCCACGCCTTCACGGCCAGGGCCTGTTCGCTGAAGCCGTAGCGCCCGGCGGTATCCTCCCAGAGCGGGCCGAGCGGGCCCGCCAGGCGCTCCGCCGTGTCGGCGCCCATGACGTAGCAGGCGCCCATCATGCAGGGCGTCGGCCACCATTCGGGCAGGTCGGCCTTGCGGCTGCGGCCGAAGGCGTCCTTGACTTGGGCGGGCGTGCTCCACTTCGGCTGGAGGCCGTAGGCGGGGCTCCAGTGTAGCCAGCAGCCGCGCTGCTTGCCCCTCGAGGGGATGTCGTGGCTGGCCGCCGTGGTGATCGTGCCGTTGGTCAGCGCCTCGACTGCGAGCTGCTCGAGCACGCCGCCCCGTCCCGGCACCTCGGACGGCTCGGGGAAGCGCATGTGCGCGTCGTGGAAGCTGACGGCATGGACGCCGAGGTTGGAGGCGATGAGCCAACCCAGGTTGCGACTACGGCCTACGCCTCGGGGCTGATCGTTGCGGGGGACATGCAGATCGCCGCGCCTGATCCCCAAGCGTTCGCAACCCCGATCCGTCGAGCCGTCGTCCACGACGATGACCGTCAGATGGGCACGCTCGACGGAGGCGAGCAGACTCTCGACCGTGGCGGCCACCTCGTCGCCTTCATTCCAGGCGGTGATGACGGCGGCGATCTCCAGCTTCTCCAGGGGCAGACAGTGGGCGCACGTCTTGCACTCCTCCGCCCGGTGGATCAGCCCGTCGCGGGCGCACTTGACCTTCCACGAGTGGCAGCACCCCTCCAT
>CAYFVS010000093.1:0-4785 GCA_964346565.1 uncultured candidatus Brocadiaceae bacterium
AACGAGCCCACTGCTGCCTCCCTGGCCTACGGGCTGGAGAAGAAGGAGGACGAGCGCATCGCCGTGTTCGACTTCGGCGGCGGCACGTTCGACATCTCCATCCTTGAAGTGGGCGAAGGCGTCTTCGAGGTCAAGGCCACCAACGGCAACACCCATCTGGGCGGGGACGACCTGGACGAAGTGCTGGTCAACTACATCGCCGACGAGTTCCGCAAGGAGCAGGGCATTGACCTGCGCCAGGACCGCATGGCGCTCCAGCGGCTGCAGGAAGCCGCCGAAACCGCTAAGTGCGACCTGTCAACCTCGCCGGAGGCGGACATCAACCTGCCGTTCATCACCGCCGACAGCAGCGGACCCAAGCACCTGCACATGAGCATCAACCGCGCCACGTTCGAGGAGCTGTGCGCGCCGGTCTTCGAGAAGCTCAAGGCCCCCTGCCACCAGTGTCTGGAGGACGCCCGCCTGCAGCCCGGTGACATTGACGAAGTCATCCTCGTCGGCGGCAGCACCCGCATCCCCAAGGTGCTGGAAATCGTCAAGGACATTTTCCAGCGCGATCCGCACAAGGGCGTCAACCCGGACGAAGTGGTTGCCATCGGCGCCGCCATCCAGGGCGGCGTGCTGGCCGGCGAGGTGGAGGACGTCGTTCTGGTGGACGTCACCCCCTTGTCGTTGGGCATCGAGACGCTCGGAGGCGTGATGACCACCCTCATCGAGCGCAACACCTCCATCCCGACCAGCAAGAAGGAGATCTTCAGCACGGCCGCCGACAACCAGACCAGCGTGGACATCCATGTCCTCCAGGGCGAACGGCCGATGGCTGCCAACAACCGGACGCTGGGGCGGTTCGAGCTGAGCGGCATCCCGGCTGCGCCCCGCGGAGTGCCGCAGATCGAGGACAGCTTCGACATAGACGCCAACGGCATACTGAACGTCGCCGCCCGCGATCTGGGCACCGGCAAGGAGCAGCAGATAGAGATAAAGAGCTCCTCCGGACTGACCGAAGCCGAGGTCGAGCAGATGCGGGAAGAAGCCGAGGAGCACGCCGAGGAGGATCGCCGGCGCCGCGAACTGGTCGAGACCCGCAACATGGCCGACCAGCTCCTCTACACCACCGAGAAGACCGTCCAGGAGCACGGCGACAGACTGAGCGACGACGAGCGCAAGAACATCGAGCAGACCCTTGAGGAACTGCGCAAGGTCAAAGACACCGATGACAAGGCGCAGATCGAGGCCAAGATCCAGCAGGTGCAGACCGCCTCGCACCGCCTCGCGGAGCTGATCTACCAGCAATCCAAGGCCCAGCAGGAGGCGGCCGCCGGGGCTGGCGGCCCGACATCCGGTGCTGAGCAGGCGGCGCCGGGCGAGCAGGAGGAAGAGGAGGTCGTTGACGCCGACTTCGAGGTCAAGGAGTAACGCAAAGGAGAACCGCAGAGGACGCAGAAGAGCAAACCACAACGGCACTACGAGCCAACGAAACGACACAGGGGTACTCCTGTGCAGCTGTTCTCGACATCGTTCATCCCCTGTTTGTGTCTGCGTGGTGGCACGTTCGCCGTTCCGTAGGGTCCTTGTGGTTGGTGCATCGCCGTCCTACGTGGTGAAGGAGATCGCACATGCGGCTTGACGACTTCACCATCAAGGTGCGTGAGGCCCTGGAGGCGGCGCAGTCAGCAGCCGCTACCCGTGGGCACCAGCAACTCGGCACTCTTCACCTGCTGCAGAGCCTGCTGAGCCAATCCGGCGGTGTGGTGCGCCCGGTGCTGCAACGACTGGGTGCGGACGTGGCCGGCATCTCCTCCCAGATCCAGGCCCGGATGGGGAAGCTGCCCCAGGTCAGCGGCGGCACGGCCGGGCAGGTGTACGTGGGCCAGGACCTGTCCTCCGCCCTCGAACAGGCCCGCGAGGAGGCCGCCAACCTGCGGGACGATTACGTGAGCAGTGAGCACTTGCTGCTTGCGTTCCTGGGCGTTGACTGCCCGGCCGGCACCATGCTCAAAGACGCCGGCGTGAGCCGGGAGGGACTGCTGGCCGCGCTGGAGGAGGTGCGCGGCAGCCAGCGCGTCACCGGCGAAAGCCCCGAGGACACTTACCAGGCGCTGGAACGCTACACGCGGGACTTGGTCGAAATGGCCAGGCGGGACAGGCTGGACCCCGTCATCGGTCGCGACCACGAGATACGCAAGGTCATCCAGGTCCTGGGCCGCCGCAAGAAGAACAACCCCGTCCTGGTGGGCGACCCCGGCGTGGGCAAGACGGCCATCGTCGAGGGCCTGGCCCAGCGGATTGTGGACGGCGACGTGCCCATGACCTTGCAGAACCGCCGCGTGCTGGCCCTCGACATGGGGGCGCTGATCGCGGGGGCCAAGTTCCGGGGTGAGTTCGAGGACCGGCTCAAGGCCGTCCTGCGCGAGATTGAGGCCGGGGGCGACGTCATCCTGTTCATAGACGAACTGCACACGGTCGTCGGCGCCGGGGCCGCCGAGGGCGCTGTGGACGCCTCCAACCTGCTGAAACCCGCCCTGGCCCGCGGCGAACTGCACTGCGTCGGCGCCACGACCCTGGACGAGTACCGCAGGCACATCGAGAACGACGCCGCTCTGGAGCGACGTTTCCAGCCCGTGAGAGACGAGGAACCGAGCGTCGAGGACACCATCGCCATCCTGCGCGGGCTCAAAGAGCGATACCAGGTCCATCACGGCGTGCGCATCACTGACACCGCCCTCATCGCCGCTGCCCGCCTGAGCCATCGCTACATCAGCGACCGTTTCCTGCCCGACAAGGCGATTGACCTTGTCGACGAAGCTGGCTCGAAGCTGCGCATGGAGATGGACAGCGTGCCGGTGGAACTGGACCAGGTCCAGCGCCGCATCACACAGCTTCAGGTGCAGCTCGAAGGGCTGAAGAAGGAGGATAGCCCCGAGGCCGAAGAGCAGATCGAGCAGGTGCAGAGGCGCCTGGGCGAGGCCCGCGAGGAGCAGGAGGCCCTGACGGCGCAGTGGCAGAACGAGAAGGACACCATCGCCCGCATCCGCGAGTCCAACAGGGAACTCGAAGAGGCGCACCACAACCAGCAGACCGCCGAGCGGGAGGGGGACCTCCAACGCGTCAGTGAGCTGCGCTACGGCCGCATACCCGAGTTACGGCAGGCACTGGAGCAGGAGCACCAGAAGCTGGAGGAGATCCAGGGAGACCGAGCCCTGCTCAAAGAGGAGGTGGACAGCGAGGATATCGCCGAGATTGTCTCCCACTGGACCGGCATCCCGGTGCAGAAGATGCTGGAGACCGAACGGGAGAAGCTGCTGAAGATGGGGGAGGCCCTCTCCCAGCGGGTCGTCGGCCAGCAGGAGGCCATCCAGGCGGTCTCGAGCACTGTGCGCCGGGCACGGGCCGGCCTGCAGGACCCCACCCGCCCGCTCGGTTCGTTCATCTTCTTGGGACCCACCGGCGTGGGCAAGACCGAGCTGTGCAAGGCCCTGGCCGCCTTCCTGTTCGACGATGAGGACGCCATGGTGCGGCTGGACATGAGCGAGTTCATGGAGCGGCACTCGGTGGCCCGTCTGATCGGCGCTCCGCCCGGCTACGTGGGCTACGAGGAGGGCGGCCGCCTGACCGAGGCCGTCCGGCGGCGGCCCTACAGCGTGGTGCTGTTCGACGAGATAGAGAAGGCCCACCGCGAGGTGTTCAACGCCCTCTTGCAGGTGCTGGACGACGGCCGCCTGACCGACGGCAAAGGCCGCACGGTGGACTTCAAGAACACCATCATAGTGATGACTTCCAACATCGGCAGTGAATGGATCCACGAGTTCACCACTCGGGGCGAGCAGCAGGAGCTGGAGAGCCGCATCACCCAGGCCATGCGTGAGAGCTTCCGGCCCGAGTTCCTCAACCGCATTGACGAGATCATCATCTTCAACCCGCTCTCGGAGAACCTGATGGAGCGGATCACCAGGATCCAGCTCCGCCGCGTGCAGGAGCGGCTCGACGACCGCGACATCTCCCTCCGCGTGAGCGACGCGGCCAAGCGCCTGCTCAGCGAAGCCGGCTACGACCCCGCCTACGGCGCCCGCCCTTTGCAGCGCGCCGTCCAGCGCCTGCTGGAGAACCCCCTGGCCGAGAGGCTGCTCGAGGGCGAGTTCTCCGAAGGCGACACCATCGCCGTTGACGCAGAGGATGGCCGCCTCACCTTCCAGGCAATCGAGGCCGCCTCGCAGCCCGCACCGGCCGCCGGGGAGGCGGAGTCATGAAGTCGGTCCTGACGGCCGCTGCTCTTCAGATGGCAACTACGGACGAGGTCTCCCGCAACGCGGCGAAGCTTCACGGAGCCATTGACCAGGCGGCCCGGCACGGGGCGCAAATGCTGGTCACCCCCGAGTGCGCTCTCAGCGGCTACCTGCCACCGGACGGTCTTGACTTCGATGCCCTGGACTCGGCAACCGAGGAGCTTGAAGACCACGCGTCGGAGGCCGGCCTGTGGCTGGCCCTTGGCACGACCCGGCAGGGGGACCACGGCCACTGGCTCAACGCCGCGCTGCTCATCTCGCCGGAGGGCCGGGCCGTCGGCAGCTATGACAAGACCCACCTGATGCCGGCCGACCGGGAGGTCTTCGCGCCCGGCTCCGAGCTGCCGGTCGTCGAGGCCGGCGAGTGGACGGTAGGCATCCAGATATGCTTCGACGTGCGCTTCCCGGAGAACTGGCGCATCCTGCGCCGCAAAGGAGCCGAACTCATCCTGCACCTGTCGAACGCCTCCCGCAGCGCGCATTGGAAGCTGCCCGTGCTCGA
>CAYFVS010000094.1:0-3043 GCA_964346565.1 uncultured candidatus Brocadiaceae bacterium
GTGTAGAGCTTGGCCATGGTGCCGCCCTCAGCAATGGCACCGGGCTTCATCTGGTCCTTCTTCAGCAGTTCAGCCATTCTCGCTCTCGACCTCCTCGAAGGCCCGCTCGACGGCCCGCATGTTGCCCTCCAGCATCTGCTCGCTCAGCTTGCCGCCGAGTTTCTTCTCGATGTCCTCCTTGATGTGCTCCACCTCCGCCACGCCGGTCACCGCCACCAGCGCGCCGATCATGACGGTGTTCGGGATGGGACGGCCAATCTCCTCCAGGGCTATGCTGGTAGCATCTATGGTGTATATCTCACGCCCCTCCAGCCCCAATTGCCGGCGGATCTCGGACGGGCTGCGGCCGGTGTTGACCAGCAGGATGCCGTCCTCGCTCAAGCCTTGCTCCACCCCTTCGGTCTCCAGCAAGGTCTCGTCGAGCACCATCACGATGTCGGGATAGTAGATGGCGTCGTGGACCTTGATCGCATCGCCGCTGATGCGTGTGTATGCCTTGATGGGGGCGCCTTCGCGCTCGGCTCCGTATTCCGGGGCGGCCTGGGCGTACTTGCCCGTGTCCACGGCCACCTCGGCGACCATCGCAGCCGCCGTCTTGGCGCCCTGCCCTCCTCGCCCGTGCCAGCGTATCTCCAGGACGTCCTTGCTCATAGTCGGTCCCCAGGCAAGTGCTACGGTACCGGTCTTCAGGTCTGACCTCACGAGGGAGTTCATTCTTCCACATGCCCCTCGGGGTGTCAAGTGACCGGCGCCCGACGGCCCGCAGGCCCCGCCTCAACGGCCTTTACTGCGCAGGTTGCATCTCGTATAATCCCGGGCATCAGCGCCGTGTAACGGCCCGGTCAATGTGCCGGCGCTGTGTGCAGCTTCCCAGCGGAGAGCCGCCATGAGGTCGCGTGACAGGGTGTGGCAGAGCGGCAAGCTGCTGGCCGACCGCTACCAGATAAAGGAGTGTCTGCGCTCCTCGGTCACCTGCGGCTTGTACCGGGCGGATGACATTTTCCGTGGGGTCACTAAGTTGGTGCTCGGACCCGGGCCGGCGGCCGCGACCGAGCAGGCCGGTCTGGAGTGGTTCGCCTCCTACTGCAAGAAGTTGCTCTCGGTGCCCGATCACCCAAACGTGCTGACGCCTGTCCGCATGGATCGCCACGGCGGCAGGCCCTTCGTCGTCCTGGCCGACGAGTGCGCTACGTTCTGGGACGCAGCCATCAAGGACGGCTCCCTGACGCGGGAGCTGGGCCCCATGATCAGCACAGCGCTGCAGAGCGCGCGGGGCCTGGCCTGGCTCCACCAACATGACTACCTGCACTACAACATGAAGCCGCAGAACGTGCTGCTGAACGGGAACGGCGTGGCCAAGGTCTGGAAGTTCGGCCAGGAACGGGCCAAGACCCCGGTCTATGCTTCACCGGAGCAGTTGAGTGACGGCGAGGAGCTGACCCCGGCCACCGACATGTGGTCGTGGGCCGTCAGCGTGCTGCACATGTTCGTGGGCTGCGTCACTTGGGATGCCGGCCCGAAGGCACCCGCCATACTGCAGCGCTACATGCATGGCGGCCCGGCCAGGGAGTCCGTCCCGCTGATGCCCGCGGACCTGACCAGGCTGCTGAGACGCTGCCTGCACAAGGAGCCGGCGGACCGGCCTGCGAGCATGGAAGAGGTCGTCCAAGAGGTGCAGGCACTGATGGACGAGCTGGGCGAGGACGAGGAGCAGACGGTCGCCTCGGCGCTGGCTCACCCCCCCGCCGCCGGGGACCAAACGACCCAATGGGACACAGAGCCGTTGGAAGTGCTGGAGCTGGCGGAGGAGGAAGCCGCCGAACAGCCGCCGCCGGAGCAGGAGCCGGCCGGCTCTGACCAGGGCGAAGAACCCGACGAGGAAGGCGACAGCAGCCAGTCCCAGACCCGGCGCTGGCACTTCCGACGAACCTGAGTCTCTCTAGCCGAATCGTGGTGACCGGAACCGCACCGTGCAGCGCCCGCATGGGCTGGTCAGCAGGATGGAGACTGAACCGTGGCTCAGCAGAGGGAAGCAGGACGCACTCAGGCCTCGGCGCTGAGCGCCGCCTGGGTCAGCGACGTGGGCTGCGTGCGCGAAGTGAACGAGGACCGATGCGCCGCGCTGCCGGAGCAAGGTTTGTTTGTCGTCTCCGACGGCATGGGCGGGGAGGTGGCCGGTGCCGCCGCCGCACGGCTGGTCGTCGGCTGGACGCCGGAACTGCTCAGCGAGCACCTGCCCAACGGCGACGACGTCTCCTCTCATCAAGTGGAACTGGCCCTGGGGGATGTTGCACTCGAACTGAACCACCGGGTCCGTCAGGAGGGTTCCCGCTCTGCCGGTGGCGCTAAGATGGGCGCCACCATGGCCGTCGCCGCAGCCGTGGGAGACCGGGTGGTCATCGGTCACGTGGGGGACAGCCGGGTCTACCTGTTCAGCAGCGGGACCCTCCAGTGCCTCACCCAAGACCACTCTGTGGTGGGGATCCTGGTCCAGCGTGGCGCCATCAGCGCCGAGCAGGCGCAGACTCATCCCATGCGCGGGCGGCTGTCCCGCTACATCGGCATGGGGGGCAACGCCACAGCCGACCTGCGTACCGTGGACTGGCGGCGCGGCGACCGACTGCTGCTGTGCAGCGACGGGCTGACGAACTTCGTCCAGGAGGACCAGATCCAGCAGGTACTGCGGGAGGAGGATGACCCGTTGGAGGCCTGTCACCACCTGGCCGACGCCGCGCGCGAGGTAGGGGGCCGGGACAACATCACGGTGCTCGTCGTCGATAAGATGGCCTGATCCGCCGCCCTGCTCAACTCCTCATGGCGGCGAACAGCGCGCGGAAGCACTCAGCCGCCTCAACGGGGCCGGCGCCGCCCTGCCTGTCCCCCTGCCCGTGGTAGGCCGGGATGAACCGCCCGTCTCCACACCACGTGGTCTGCAGGACGCCGCGGGCGTGGTCGGTCTGCTGCGACAGGGCCCGCATCATGCGCAGTTGCTCAAGCGCCACCTCCGCCCTGCGCCAGGGAGCGACCACCACGTCGAAGCCTT
>CAYFVS010000095.1:0-3662 GCA_964346565.1 uncultured candidatus Brocadiaceae bacterium
CGCATGGGCGTAAGCGGAGGCACCACCAGGCCCTTCACGCGCAGTCCTTCCATCTTTCCTTCCTGTAGCTGTTCCTGTGTTCGCTTCTCGACTGCGCGGGCACAGGACTCCCTTGCCAACCGGCAGGCGCGGCGTTCCGGCCGCGCCAGGTCCGGCGAGACGCCGGACCTACCCCGTTCCAAGGGCCGCCGTTGGCTTCCCTCCGGCATGTGCCTCTCAGGGCACACGGGACAGGATAGCGGCGAGGCCGGCACGTGGCAAGGGGCCTCAGCGCTGGAACAGGCTGCGGGTGCTGAACTTCGGCTCGCTGGTCAGGTGCACGCCCAGGCTCCTCAGGCCGGCCTCGTCCCCGGGAGTGGGCATGTGGGTCAGGTGTGCCTCGCAGCCGTGCAACTCCTTCAGCTTCTCCACAGCACGCCGGGCGGTGGGGTTGGTGGCGGCGCTGATGCTCAGGGCGATCAGGGCCTCTTCCAGGTCCAGGCTGGCGCTGCGCGAGTCGAGGGTGGTCCGTTTCAGGTCGGCCACCGATTCTACGATCACGGGGGACAGCAGGTGTATGTCGTCCGGGATGCCGGCCAGGGCCTTGATGGCGTTCAGAACCAGGCTGGAGGAGGCATGCATGAGAGGGCTGTTCTTGCCGGTCAGGATACGGCCGTCCGGCAGCTCGAGGGCCGCCCCGCAGAAGATGCCCTTGTGCCCCTTGCCCTTGCGCCGGCCGTCGTCGGCCGCCTGCCGGGCTGGCCCGACGACCCGCCGGCCCGAGGGGGCCATCTCCACCTCCTCCATCAGTGCCCGCGCCCGGTCCACCGTGTCCCGGTCGGCTACTCCCATGGCATACTCGCAACTGTAGCGGAAGTACCGCCGCACGATCTCCTGTCGGGCGGCCTCCCGGCAGATCTCATCATTGGTGATGGCGAACCCGGCCCGGTTGACGCCCATCTCAGTGGGTGAGCGGTAGGGCGGCTCGGCGCCGGTGATCCGCTGCAGGATGCGCCGCAGCACGGGGAACGCCTCCACGTCCCGGTTGTAGTTGACGGCCGTCTCCCCCGTGGCCTCCAGGTGGAAGGGGTCAATCATGTTGACGTCCTTCAGGTCGGCGGTCGCCGCCTCGTAGGCCACGTTCACCGGGTGCTTCAGCGGCAGGTTCCAGATGGGGAAGGTCTCAAACTTGGCGTAGCCGGACTCCAGCCCGCGGCGACGGTCGTGGTACATCTGGCTCAGGCAGGTGGCCAGCTTGCCGCTGCCCGGCCCCGGCCCGGTCACCACGACCAGAGGTCGCCGGGTCTCGACGTATTCGTTGGCGCCGTAGCCCTCCTCGCTGACGACCAGGTCCACGTGGGCGGGGTAGTCGGGGGTGACCGGGTGGGCGCAGACGCGGATGCCGCGGCGCTCGAGCTTGTTGCGGAACACGCGCCCCGAGGACTGCCCAGCGAACCGCGTGATGACAACCCCCGCCACGTCCAGGCCCGCCGCGCGGAAGTCGTCAATCAGCCGCAGGGCGTCCATGTCGTAGCTGATGCCGAAGTCGGCGCGCATCTTGCGCCTCTCGATGTCCCCGGCGTAGATGCACAGGACGATCTGCGCCTGTTCGCGCAGCTCCTCCAGGAGGGACATCTTGGCGTTGGGGTCGAAGCCGGGCAGGACGCGCGCCGCGTGATAGTCGAACACCAGCTTGCCGCCGAACTCCAGGTAGAGCTTCCGGTCGAAGCGCTCGACGCGCTGGAGGATGGCCGCTGCCTGCTCGCGGATATAGCGCGCGTTGTCGAAGCCTTCTGCCGCCGTCATGGACCTGCTGACCCGGGCATTCCGTGAGGATTCGTCGGCGGTTCCCCGGGCCTCTATACATAGCGGACGTATAAGCCCCTGGACGCTTCCTGGCCGATTACACCCCATATGTCACCGGCGAGGCAGGCTTGGCAGCCAGGCAAGGCTGGAGGCCCGAGTCCCCGGAGGCGTATCATTCGATACGTCGAGGACGACGAGGGCGGAAGCCGAAGCCTGGGGTCAAGACCGCCCGCCGGACGGCGAAGGGTCATGGGATGCCCGGGCCAGGGTGCTGGTCGCGATGGCGGCAGTCTACCGGGCGGGGTGCCGACGGTCAAGCGGGCCGAGTTACTTCACCACGACGTGATACCCACCCGCGGGGAGGTGCCGGTGGGACGGGCTACAGCGCGCCGAAGCGTTCCTCCAGGACGACCGGCCGTCCGCTCTCGGCAGACTCATATCCCGCCTGCACGACGGCCAGGCTGCGCCTCTCACTCCGCCCGGTGGTGGGGCCCTCGACGCCGTTGAGAACGTAATCGGCGAACGCCGCCAGTTCCCGCGCGAAGGAAGACAGCCCGTCCCCCTCGTAGGGGACCAGGTTGCCCGACTGCTCGTCGGTGAAGACCTCGTATCCCTGCTCCCAGGCGCGCACGCTGCCCTGGTCGCCATGCAAGACGTAGCCCCCAAGGTTGGCGTACAGCTTCGTCTCGGGCGTCTGGAGTAGCGCGACGTGGACGCCGCCCTGGAGGGTGAGCAAGCCGCTCACTGTACCCTCGACGTCCCGGCGGCTGAACGACCCGACCTTGTGCTCCCGCACGTAGACGGTGGTCACCTCCCCCAGCACATAGCGTAGCTGCCCCACGGTATGGATGCCGTGCAGCATCCAGGTTCCAGTGCCGCCCTCCTGCGGCTGTCCCAGCCAGGCGCGCCGGCCGGAGTAACCGTAGTCCAGACCTCGGAACCCCCGGCTGACCGAGGCCGCCGTCAGTGCGCCGATGTGACGGCCACTGCGCACCACCCGCCGCAGCGTGCGGGCCATGTCCGTATAGACGGCGCTCTCGGCCACGTACAGGCGAACGCCGGCGGCATCGGCCGCGCCGAGCATGCGCGTGGCCTCCCCGACGTCCATGGCCATCGGCTTCTCTACCAGCACGTGCTTCCCCGCCTCAGCGGCCTGGATCGCCTGGGGACAGTGGAAGGCATGGGGAGAGCAGATCGAGACGGCGTCGACCGCGTCGTCCTGCAGGGCATCGGCCAGGCACGGATAGGTTTGCTGCACGCGCAGTTCCACGGACTTGGCGGCAAGGTGTTCGGCGTCCGGGTCCACCAGGCAGGCCACCTGCAGACTGCCCGCGAGTTCCCGTATGGCGCGGACGTGGCGTGTGCCGGCCCAACCCACGCCCACTACTGCCACGCGCAGCATGGGGTCAGCTCCCGCGCTCCAGCGGCACCCACACCGAGCCCTTCCCGGCGGACTCGACGGCGGCGTAGATGAACTGCATGCCCCGCAGTCCGTCATAGACCGTGGGGAACTTGTAGTCCTCGGTGGCCATCGGTTCGCCTTCGATGTGGGCGCGGACGGCCTCGGCTGCATCCGCGTAGATGTTCGCGAACGCCTCCAGGTAGCCCTCCGGGTGGCCCCAGGGCACGCGGGTTACCTCCATGGCCTCGTCGGTCAGGTACTCGTCCCGCCCGCGGGTATAGACCTCGCGCGGCTCGCCGTAGCGGTAGACGGACATGTAGTTGGGGTTCTCCTGGTCCCAGATGACGCCGCCGCCCGAGGCGTAAACGCGCAGCCACAGGTGGTTCTCCTCCCCGGTGGCTATCTGGCTGCACGCCAGGATGCCCTTACCCCCGCCCTCCAGGCGCAGCAGGATGTTGGCGTCCTCGTCCAGCTC
>CAYFVS010000096.1:0-3296 GCA_964346565.1 uncultured candidatus Brocadiaceae bacterium
CCCGACTGTCAGCCGATCTGCCCGAGGTGGACACGCCCCTCCCCGACGCCCACGTGGAGATCGAGAAGTTCAACGGTTTCCACGTAACCGGCGAGATGCTGCCAACCGACCAGTGGGGCACTGAGGACGTGCCCATGATAACCCGCGCGGCCCGCACCGACGCCCACGGCTACGTCACCTACACGCTGGATGAGCCGGGCTGGTGGGTCATCTGCGCGAGCGCCGAGAAGGGGACCGTCTCGGCGGGGGGCGACTACTACCCCCGCGTGCTGCGCGGATGCCTGTGGCTGCACGTGGAGGAGAAGCTGACCATCGGCCGGTGACCGGGCGGGAGCGGACCCATGCACATCAGCGACGGATTCGGCGTGCCCACCGAGGCGCTGGCGGGCAGCGGGGTGGTGGCCGCCGGCCTGGCCGGCGGCCTGCTGGCCCGCATGGACGCCGACCGTATCCCTCGGGTGGCCCTGTGCACGGCGTTCTTCTTCGTGGCCTCCCTGGTGCACGTGCCCCTGGGGCCGACCTCGGTGCACCTGTTGCTGGTCGGGTTGATGGGGGTGATAGCCGGCGCATGGGCCTTCCTGCCGGTGCTGTTCGGGCTGGTCCTGCAGGCGCTGCTGTTCCAGCACGGCGGTCTGACCACGCTGGGCGTGAACGCCCTGGTGATGGGTCTGCCGGCCTATGCGGCCTACGGGGTGTTCCGCCTCGGTCGGGGGCTCCGGCTGCCGGCAGCGCCGGCGGTTTTCGGCTTCCTGGCCGGTGCACTGGCGGTTGAGCTGGCGGCCGTGCTGCTCGCGGTGGCGCTGGCCTCCGCCGGAGAGTCCTTCCGCAAGGCGGCCGCAGCGGCCCTGGTGGCGCACCAGCCGGTCGCGCTCATCGAGGGGTTGGTCACCGCCTCGGCCGCTGCCCTCATCCACAAAGTCGAACCCCAGATGCTGGAGGGCACCGGTGCGTAGGACAGCCTGGCTGCTGGCCCTGATGTCGCTGGCCCTGGCGGCCCCGCCGGCCCTGGCCCACAAGATGCTGGCCGTCGCACGGGAGCACGAGGACGGCACCGTCACGCTCCAGGCCGTCTTTCCCGACGGCAGGCCAGCCCGCGGCGTGCAGGTCGAAGTGCGCCGGCCGGACGGGTCGCTGTTTGCCTCCGGCAAGACAGACGAGCAGGGCAGGCTGACCGTGGAGCCGGAGGGCGCGGCCGGCCGGTGGCGGGCCGTCTTCACCGGCAGCATGGGCCACGCCACCGAAGCCACCTTCCAGGTGGGGCCGGAGGGCGCTGCGACCCGGCCGGCTCAGGGCCCCCAGGAGCCAGGCGCTCCCCCCGCTGCTGCACCGGCCGGCGAGCGGGCAGCGCCCCACCTGGAGCCCGAGCCGGTGCCCTACGGCGAGGTGCTGGCCGGGCTGGGCTTCGTGTTCGGCCTGGCGGCCTTCCTGATGTGCCTGAAGATGCGCGGCGAGCTTGGACGGCTGCGTGAGGAAAGCGGGGCCAGCAAAGGGGACGACTCGTGATCGCGGACCGGAGTCGCGTTGAGTTGATTGGTCCGGCGGGGGCGGCATAGTCGCCTGTGCCGCCGCCGGTTCTCTGTGTGGGAGTCTGCGTGCACCTGCCGGAGATAGACAAGTACGCCCACCTCAGCTCGCCGCTGCACCGGTGGGACGCTCGGGTCAAGCTGGCCTGCCTGGGCCTTCTGCTGCTGGCGGTGGTGCTCAGCCGCAGCTACCCGATCGCGCTGGGGGGGCTGGGGGCGGCGATGCTGCTGGCGGCCCTCAGCCGCATCCCGCCCGCCTTCCTCTTCGTGCACCTGCGGTGGGTGCTGCTGTTCTGCGCGTTCCTGCTGGTGGTGGTGCCGCTGCGCATCGCGCCGGCTCCGGACGCGCTGGTCTCGGTTGGGCCGCTGGCAGTCAGTCGCGCCGGGCTGGCGGAGGCGGGGCTGGTGGCGGTGAGGGCCACGGCGGCGGTCCTGATCATACTGGTCACGATGGGTACCAGCCGCTTCGACGTGACTCTGAAGGCCCTGCGGCGGCTGCGCGTGCCTCAGGTTGCGGTGCAGATACTGGCCTTCTCCTACCGCTACGTGTTCGTGCTGCTGGACGAGCTGGGGCGGATGCTGTCGGCCGCCCGCGCCCGCGGCTCGGCCGGGGTCTCCTGGACGCGCAGGCTGCACAACACCGGCAGCATGGTGGGCATGTTGTTCGTGCGCAGCTTCGAGCGGACCGACCGCGTCTATCACGCCATGCTGGCCCGCGGCTACACGGGCGAGGTGCGCACGCTGGACCGGTTCCGCCTGCGGGCGGCGGACATAGCGAAGGGACTGCTGGCGGTGGCGGCTGCCGCCGGCTTGCTCTGCGCAGGGAGGCTGACGTGACGGAGGCAATCCGCATCCGCGGGCTCGACTACACCTACCCGGACGGCACGCGCGCCCTCTCAAAGGTGGACCTCAGCGTATCGGCCGGCGAACGGTTGGGCCTGGTGGGTCCGAACGGGGCGGGCAAGTCCACGCTGCTGCTGCACTTGAACGGCCTCCTGCGTGGCGACGGCGAGGTGGTCGTCTGCGGGATGCCGGTCACCGACGGCCACCTGAAGGAGGTGCGCCTGAAGGTGGGCATGGTCTTCCAGGAGCCGGACGACCAGCTCTTCATGCCCACGGTCTTCGACGATGTCGGCTTCGGGCCGCTTAACGTCGGCCTGGGGCGGGAGGAAGTGACCCGGCGCGTCGAGCAGGCCCTGGCGGCCGTGGACATGGCGCACGCGGCGGAGCGCTCCAGCCACCACCTGAGCTTCGGCGAGCGAAAGCGCGTCTGCGTGGCCACGGTGCTCTCGATGCGCCCCGAGGTGCTCGCTCTGGACGAGCCCACCACCAACCTGGACCCCCGCCACAGGCGCCAGACCATCGAGCTGCTCCAGGGCATGGACATGACGCTCCTGGTCGCCAGCCACGACCTGGACGCAGTCATGGACCTGTGCGGGCGCGTGGTGCTCCTGGACGAGGGGCAGGTCATCGCCGACGGCCCGACCGACCGGATACTGACCGACCGGGAGCTGCTGGAGACGCACAGCCTCGAGCTGCCGCTCTCGCTGCAGCGGTGAAGCGTAACAGGATGCACAGGACAGACAGGATAGAGGCCTAGAGCGCCGGGGCCACTTCGAGTATCTCCCAGCGGCGCTCGGTTGGGCCGGCCTGAAAGGTGACCTCCTCCCCGGGCCGCCTGCCCATGAACTGCTCCGCCAGCGGCGCGTTGTAAGCGTAGACGCCGGCGTCGGGGTCGGCGTCCCAGGGGCCGAAGAAGCGCAGTTCCTGCTC
>CAYFVS010000097.1:0-1957 GCA_964346565.1 uncultured candidatus Brocadiaceae bacterium
TCGTTTGCCAGGGCGTTCGGGGGCGGTATATACTGCGCGTGCCATGGTGAAAAGGTGGATATTCCCACCGGATGAAGCGTCGCGCGTTGGCCGGCTGGCGGACGCCCTGCGGCTCAGCCCGGTGACGGCGCGCCTTCTGGTGAACCGCGGCCTGGCCGAGCCGACGGCGGCGCAGAGCTTCCTGCAACCCACGCTCAATGACCTGACCGACCCGTCCGACGACCCGGCCACGCGCGAGGCGGCGGCGTTCCTGCTGGAGGCGGTCCGCGAGGGGCGCCACGTGACCATCTACGGGGATTTCGACGCGGACGGCATCTGCGCGACGGCCGTCCTGACGCGCGCCCTGCACTTCCTCAACGCGCAGGCGGACACCTACATTCCCCACCGCATCGAGGACGGCTACGGCCTGAGCGAGGAGGCTGTGCGCGAGCTGGCCGAGGGCGGAACGGAGGTGCTGGTGACGGTGGACTGCGGCATCAGCGCCGCCCCGCAGGTCGCCCTGACCCGCGAGCTGGGCATGAAGGTGGTCGTGACGGACCACCACCGGCCGCGCGACGGCATCCCGGAGGCCGACCACCTGCTGAACCCGAAGCTGGAGTGCAGCCGGCTGGGCTACGAGTTCCTGGCCGGCGTCGGCGTGGCGTTCAAGCTGGTCTGGGCGATGGGCCAGCAACTGAGCGGCAGCGAGCGCGTCTCCGACGAGTTCAAGGACCTGCTGATGGAGGCGTTGGCCCTGGTGGCCATCGGCACGGTGGCGGACGTGGCGCCGCTGGTGGATGAGAACCGCGTGCTGGTGCACTTCGGCCTGCAGACCATCGCGGCGGCCGACCGGCCGGGGCTGCGCGCGCTGCTGGAGACGGCGCGGGTCAACCCGGAGTACATCTCCTCCGACGACATCGCCTTCCGCGTCGCCCCCCTGCTGAACGCCGCCGGGCGGATGGGCGACGCCGGGGGCGCGGTCGAGCTGCTGATTACTCACGACCCGGCCCGTGCGGCCGAGCTGGCCGACCATCTGCGCGCGGAGAACCGCCGACGCCGCAACGTGCAGAGCAGCACGTGCCGCGAGGCCCTGGCGATGGTCGAGGAGGATCCGTCGCTGTGCGATGGACGTTGCATCGTGCTTCACAACCCGGACTGGCACCAGGGGATTGTGGGCCTGGTCGCCAGCCGCCTGGCGGAGCGCTACTGGCGGCCGGCGTTCGTGCTGACCGGCGAGGGCGGCGTGGCGACGGGCAGCGCGCGGAGCGTCGGGGGCTTTCCGCTCTACACGGCCATCGAGCGGTGCGCGGACCTGCTGGAGCGGTTCGGCGGCCACGAAGCGGCGGCCGGGCTGAGCCTGGCCGTGGGGAAGGTGGCGGAGTTCGCCCGGCGCATCAACGCCGTGGCGGCGGAGCTGGCCTCCGAGGAGATGCCCGAGCCGGAGCTGCGCGTGGACGGGGAGTTCGACCTGTTCATGTTGAGCCTGGACCTGATGCGCGAGCTGAACCGGCTCGGCCCGTTCGGGAAGGGAAACCCGGCCCCCCTGTTCGCCGCATCTGGCCTGCGGGTGGTGGGCAACCCCCAGACCGTGGGCAAGGACGGGCGGCACCTGAGCTTCATGGTGCGCCAGGGACGGACCACCATGCGGACCTTCGCGGCGGGCAAAGCTGACTGGCTCGAGCAGATGCGCGAGCGCCGCGGGGAGAGCCTGTCGCTGGCCTACGAGCCGAGCATCAACCGCTGGGGGGGGCAGGCGCGCGTCGAGCTGCGCGCGGAGGACCTGCGCTGGGACGCGGAGCCGGCCGCGTGAGCGGGGGCAGGTCGCCGCAGGCAGCTGGGCCCCGTGGCCCATTGGATTGCTCTCGCCCCCACCGCGGCCCCGCGCGCGACCCAAACCGGGGCAACGAACGTCTAACAGGATGAGACAGGTGTCAGCGCGGCACGGGCAGACAAAGCGATCGCGACAGGACCGGCCTAT
>CAYFVS010000098.1:0-6726 GCA_964346565.1 uncultured candidatus Brocadiaceae bacterium
AGCGTTGCACCCGCCAAAGGAGGAAGCCGACGCGACCGCTGAGGCGAAGGCGGAAGAAGGCAAGGCACCGCGTCCCCGGGCAGTACAGATCAGATTGCCCGGTCTTCCCCCGGGCAAGATCTCGCCCGAGGCGCGGAAAGCCATAAAGAGGGCTCAGGAGCAGCAGAGACAGAGGGCGGCGGGGCAGGGCGGCGGAGGCTGAGGCGGCACGGCATCGGTGCCCGTCTCACTCGGGATGGCCAAGGTATGACCTTGATGCGGGGCGCTGCCATGGGGTCCTGTCGCAGCCGCTTCGGACGGTTCCGGAGCAAGTTCGGCGCTGAGTCCCACTTCCTGCTCTTGATCATCCCGTCCATCGTGGCGTCCAGGTAGCGCTTCACGCTGCAGGCAGCCATGATGGACTCCGCCGGCATGCTGGCCGAGGGCCGGGTGGGGCGGGTGGCGCTACGGGCCAGCGCCGAGCCGAGGAACTGAAGCCAGCGAGCCCGTTCGAGGCCCTGGCGCAACGGCGCTGTTGCGCGACGACCTTCTGACGGCCAGTGATTGAGTTCGAGGTGGGCGGAGTGGCAATGGGGCAGCAGCAAGCGCGCGCCGACGCGCAGCTGCGGCAAAGACGGCACGCCCGCGCCGAGGTAGCCGCGCCCGCCGGGGTCACGCTGACCTTGCTGCGGAGCAATCAAACCATTGCCACGGAGCGGCTGCCCGAGGGACTGGCCAGCTTCTGCTTCACCGACGAGGAGCCCCTGTGCCTCGAAGACAGGGCGGGCGGCGGGCCGCCGTTCGTCTTCTACCTCCCGAAGCTCGCGCTCCCTTCGGGGCAGATTGCATGGTCGTCGCCCGTATGGCTGACCCTCTGGGGCGGCTTGTGCTCGACACCGGCCCTTCGGCGCGGTAGAAGGGATCGTTGAGGGTGCCGCCGGGAGCGGCCCGGCGCGCGGCGGTCCTGCTCGTACTCGGAGGGGAACATGGAGTTACCGAAGTGCCTCATTGCCTTCTATTCCCGCACGGGGACCACGCGGAAGGTAGCCCACGAGTTGGCCGAGAGGCTGGGGGCCGACGTGGAGGAGATCGTGGACACCAGGAATCGCAGCGGTCTGCTTGGATACTTGGGCGCGGCCAAAGATGCCACGCTGCGACGAGGGACCGATATCGAGCCGCCGCAGGAAGATCCGGCCGACTACGACCTGGTCCTGGTGGGCACGCCGGTGTGGGCGTTCACGGTTAGCTGCCCCGTCCGCAGCTACCTTCAGCAGCAGAGGGAACGCCTGCCGGAGGTGGCCTTCTTCCTGACCACGGGGGGCAGCGGGATGGAGGGGACGTTCGAGACAATGGGCGAGGTCTGCGGCAAGACGCCCAGGGCGACGCTGGGGCTCCGGATGAAGGACGTGCTCCAGGAGCGTCACGCCGACGCGCTGGATCGGTTCGCCGAGGAACTCAAGGGGTAGACGGGCGCCTCACCGTCGGCTCCGCCCAGACGCAGGAAGTCCCGACCGTGCCTTCGCCCTTTGCCGGCTGACATCGGAGCGTCAGGAGCCGTACGCCCCGGACGCTCGCCCTGATGTCCGCCTGCCGGCCCTCCTCGGCGAGCGGCCGCAGGGGGCCGATTGTGGAAATGGAGCGCCCGTCGCCGCGCACCTCGAACACCGCCTGCCCCCCGGACAGCACTGCCACCCGACCGCTGAACTTCGCGAACGCGCCGTCCAGGCGGAAGGACAGCTCCGACGGCGGCGCCACCCCCAGTCCTCGAGCCGTGCCGTCGCCTTCAGCGGGGATCGGCCGGCCCAGGAAGCTCCTGTCGAAACCCACGGCGCCGGCGGGCTGTTTGATGCGTGCAGGGCGCACGTCGCACAGGCAGACGTCCTCTCCCTCCGCTTCGGCGGCGGAGCTGAACTCGGGGAACCGCTGCGGCGCCGTCCTCTCCCTGGCCGCTCGCTGCGCCGTCCAGGCGGCCGCCCCCCCGCCGACATGGTCCGGCGACCGCAGCCGCCACCGATTGTCGAAGAAACCCACGATGGGGAACGACTCGGGCCCGGCCGTGCGCGCGTCATAGACCGCATAGTCGAACCAGTGGTATGCCTCGGCGCTGCCCGGCCACAGCCGCGCGCCGAAGCGGTCGTGCGCCTGATAGAGCGCCCCCGGCGTCGTCCCCGCTATCAGCGCCACCATCCGGTCCGGATGCTCGGGATTGGGGTGGCAGAACATCACCCCGACGTCCGTTCCCTCGTAGCGCCGCCCGCCGAGCACGACGGCCCCTCCCTCCAGGCTCACAGGCAGGTCGGCCATGACCCGCGCGGCGACGGCGTTGCCCCGTGGTCCGCCGAAAAGCAGCAGGTTGAACCGGCGCGCTTCCTCGGGCGTCAGTTCTGCGTCGCTGCGCACGTGCGGCCTGCCCCCGTGCGTCCGGGCCCAGTGGTCGGCGAACCGCTCCGCCTCCTGCCGACTCAGTTCGTTGAGCAGCTCCGAGTCGGCTGCGGTGCCATAGACGGGCAGGAAGCGGTCCTGCAGAACGTCCGCGAATGGCCCGGACAAGCCCTCTCGCTTGCGCAGCCCGGCCGGCTGGGCCCGCTGCCATCCGTCCTCTCCGCGCGCCAGGAACAGGTCCCCGGCCGTCAGCTCCAGCCCGCCCACCTCCAGCTTCTCCACGCCTTCCGGCAGGAGCTCGCCGATGATCCGCAGAGCCTGCACGTTCTCGGTTTCCACGCGCAGGCGGCTGCCCTCGGCCCGGCTCCTGACGCGGGCGAACCGGGCAGGATGATCCAGCCCCTCCACCCGCACCCACCAGGCCGCCCCGTGGCGCAGGGCGGAGGTCACGAAGCGCAGGTCCCGAGGCCCGGCGGGCGGCTGCTGCGCCAGGGCTCGGGCCAGCGCATACTCCCCTGCCCACGCCGGCAGCGGGCCGGGGAATTGCAGATACTCCACCTCGGCCCCCATTGCCCGCAGCCGCGCCACCATCGGCGGGACGGCGGGCCCTTGGGCGCCAGCCGAGCCCGCCGACCGGGCCACCACCACTGGGTGGTGGACGAGGTTCTCAGCGTAGGAAGCCGGATCGAGTCGCGCGCGCAGGAACTCCAGCAGCTCCGCGTGCTCCTGTGCCGAGGGCAGCGGCAGTGCTGCTTGCCCCGCCGCGGAGTCCGGCTCGCTGCCCAGCGCGACCACTCCGGCGAAGGCGTCCGGCCGGCGGCCAGCGGCCACCCAGGCGCCTGCGTGGCCGGCAGCGTAGTCCACCAGGTACACCCGTGCCGGGTCCACCGGGTAGAGCTGCCTGACCTCCCGCAGCACGGCGGTCAGGCTGGTGCCGTCCAGAGGCGAGCAATCCCCCCCGTCAGACGGCATCGGCTGCACCGAGATGGCCGAGGCATAGCAGGGGAGCCGGCGTGCCGTCAGCTCCGCCTCCCTCGCCGGCCGCAGCATCACGATTGCCGCATAGGAAAGGGACTCAGAGTAGTGCTGCGGCAGACAGATGCTGTAGGGACGGAATGCCCCGTCCACAGGGTCGTAGTATGCGCGCAGGAACCGTTCGCCCCGCGGGAAGACCGCCGGCTGGCCGGCCTTCAGGCGGCCGAAGTTCCTCTGGATGCGCTCGAAGGCGCTCCGGACCTGCCTGCTGGTGCCAGGTGAGGTCACACCGTCGGCCCGTTCGATCAGGGCGTGGATCTGCACGACCAGAGCGGCGGCGTCGCGGCTGAGTCGGCCGCGCCCTGCGCGGGCCACGTCCCTCACCTGGGCCTCTTCCTCCAGCAACGCCTGCTCCAGGTACTGCTCCAGCTCCCTCTCGGTGCGCCGGAACCGGGTGCGCCGCTGCTGGTGCTGGTAGAGACGCAGAAGCTGCGTCACGCCGAACACGATTACAACCAGCGTCAGTGCGACGAGGAAATGAGTGCGGACCTTCTGCGATTTCGCCGCCACCTGGGCCTCTGGTTCTTGGGCTTGGCAGGGTGTCAGCCCACAGTTTGTAGTATATCAGATGCGTCACGCCACCGGAAGCGGGTCGGGCCCCTCACTGCGTCTCTTCCCGGGTGGCCCTGACGGGCATGCTCAGGACCATGTCGCCGCTCTCCTGCACTCTGAGCAGGCCGCCGGCGCCGCCGTCGTCGTCCCCGTCCGGCCCCACAGAGTAGATTATCAGCTCCGCCTCGGTTGTCTCCATCATCAGGGGCTCGCCGGAGAACGGGTCGGAGGGCACCTGGGGCAGCGGGTTAGTCACCAGGTCGAACCAGCCGCGGACGGGGGCCTCCGAACGGACCTCGTGCAGCCGGGCGGCGGCGGCCACGGTCAACACCTGCACCCGGGCACGGTCCGCCAGCAGATCCGTGGCCAGGCCGCGGAACTCCGCGCGAGTCAGCGTAACCAGCGCGTCTGCCGCTGCATCCACGGACGGGCGCGGGGGTCCCGGCCCGGTCGGAGGGCCGGGGATGCCTCTGTGTGTTTCCGCCATGCGGGCGCGAAACTGCAGGAGGGCGTCGGCCTGCAATGCACGATCCAGCGCCCTCCCGGTCGCTCGGCCGAGCAGCCCCCGCGTAACGAACTGGCTCAGCAGGTAGCTGGCCGCGCTGCCGTGCCGCCATTCGGCTATGAGTTGCTCCGGCAGCCACAAGGCATCCAGCCGGATGGCGTGCCGCGCCGTCTCCAGGGAGGCGAACTGGCCGTTACCCCACCGGCCCAGCAGCTCCAGCAGCGTGCGCGCCTCGGCTTCCTGCGGCACGCGTTCGGTCAGTATGTCCCGGATGACCTCGGCGGCGTACGCGCGGCACGTCACTCCCGTCCTGACGGCGGAGACAGGCCCTTCGGCCAGGGAAGTGCCTATCTTGAAGGCCGCCTCCGCGTGGCTGACGCCGCCGCTCACGTTGCCCTGGCCAACCAGCGCGCGGGCCTGGTCCGACAGGGCCCGGCACAGCGTTTGGAGCCGGGCCAGGTCGCCCTGGCGCCACCGGGGACTGTCCGGGTCCACCTCCAGAGGGAAGCAGATCGCCCGACGCTGGGAAGCTTCCAGCGCCAGGGAGATCGCCGACGCGTTCGCCGCCAGCCACTGTGCCCCCTGCGGATGGTCGGCCGCGCTCCATAGGCCCGCGTTCGGCAGGCCGACCGGGCGCGGCTGCTCCGCCAGCGCGTCCAGGGCCTGCAGGCACAAAGACGCGCCATCGGCGCTGGCCGGCGGCGCGTTCCGGGTGTTGATGCGCAGTGCTATCCTCCGCAAGGACTCGCGCTGCGGCCGGTTGACCAGGTCCCGGTAGGCGAACAGGGACACATAGAACAGTATCCAGGCGAGGAGCGCGTAAGCGAGCCAGTTGGTCAGAATGGCCCGCTCCCAGCCCCGGCCGCGCACCAACAGATAGAGCCCGCCCGCAAGCGCGGCCACTCCCAGCGCAAGAGCAAGGGCTGCCGTTGCAACGGTAGAGTAGCCGCGCGGCAGTGCTGTCGCGCTGTCCGACCACTGAATGCGACCCGGGAACAGCGCCAGCGCCAGAAGCAACGTGCAGAGCACGAACGTGCCAGCCACCAGGAGGCTGTAGCCCAACAGCAGCCGGGCCATTCGTGCGGCGCGTGGCGGCTCTCCCTCCCTGGCTACGGCGGCCTGGGCGTAGGCCCCCAGCACCGGCCCCACCACCAGGAAGGCCCATGCCCCCAGCACAAGCCACCGCGGCCCGGTCGCAAGGGCCGGCACGGCCAGCGCCGACAAATGCGGCGCCAGCGCCGCCGTCGCCGCGCACACGGCCAGCAGCACGCCGCCCACCAGGGCGCCCGAGAGCAACTTGTGCGAACGCGCGGTGGAAGCGGCAAGGTAACCCGATCCCAGCAGCACCACGGCCGCCAACACGAATCCCGGCGGGCCGGTGCTCAGTACCACGACCATGTGGTCAACCAGCCGCGGTGAGACGAGGGCCACAGTGGCGCTCAGCACGACCAGAATGCACGTGAGGAGAACGGCCAGCAGGAACGCCCCGCTGACGCCCACCACTGCGGCCCAACTCGCCGTCGCCGGCCGCCGTTTCCTGCGGCCTCTGTCCCGTTGCTCGGACACGGTCCGCCCTCCGCCTGGGTGTTGCACCCGCGGCCCGGCGCCCGCACCACCTGCGCCATCCTGCACCATCGTAGCGCCGACGCAAGCTCAACCGCAAGTGGGACCACGCCGGACAAAGGGATTGGTTCAGCCGGCCAACCGGTCAGCACCAGCAGTTCGCCGCCTGAGAGGGAGTTATGCGGTCTGAAGGGCCACGCTCCCCAAACAGCACGGAAGCTCCTTCGTGGCCGGCCCTGGGGATGCCAGGAAGCGGACGCGACAGAGCTTGCCCCCCGTGTGTCTGGTGGGCGAGTCCCTCCAGCCTTGCCCGGGCTCCCTGCTCCACGCCTCGAGTGAGGCGGTAAGAGGAGGTCACGGCTGCGCCTACCGCGCTGGAGCCGGGGAACTTGGGGGGCAGCCGTTCCACACTCCTATCTGCGCGCCGTCATGCCTCCGAAACGCGATGCTCGGCCTCGCGCAGCCACCTCTCGCTGACCTCTATGCCCCAGCCGGACCCCGCGGGCAGGGCCACGGCGCCGTCCTCGATGCGTAGCGGCCGCTCCAGCAGCCCGTCGCTCCAGCCGGTGTCCTCGATGGTCCACTCCTGCTCGTAGAGGCAGTTGGGCATGGCGGCGGCGAAGTGCAGCGTGAACAGCTGCACCATGGCCCGGTTGGCGGCGTGGGGCGTGCAGGCCAGGCCGTGCTCCCGCGCCATCATTGCCACCCGC
>CAYFVS010000099.1:0-12412 GCA_964346565.1 uncultured candidatus Brocadiaceae bacterium
ACCCGCCGGTTGATGTGCTCCAGCCCGGCGGGGGAGTCGAGGATGGTGTAGTCGTAGTTCCTCGCCAGGTCCGGCAGCAGGCTTTGCAGCACGTTGTTGGGCTGGCAGTAGCACCCCCGCGTCCACTTCACCCCCAAAGTGACCAGGTCGAAGCGGTCGCCCTCGTAGAGGCAGTCCATGTTGAGCAGGTACTCCATCTTCTGCGGCAGTGGCATCGAGCCCAGCTCCTCGTAACCGTCGGGTTTCTGCAGCTCATAGAGCACGTCGGAGATGGAGTTGATGGCCTCCTGTGCGGGGTCAATGCCCAGCAGTTGGGCCAGGCTCTGGTCCGGGTCGGCGTCCACCAGCAGGGGCGCGGACGGCAGGTGGCGCACGGCCATCGCCGCGAAGGCGCTCTTGCCCGTCCCGCCCCGTCCGGTGGAGATCATCGTCCTGCCCATCGCTTCCTCCCGGGCGCTTTCAAGCTGTCTGCTTCGTCGTTGCTGAAGCCTCGTGCCTCACGCCTGCCTCCATTATGCCGCATCACGGGCAGCCGGCCAAGCGACGCTCGATGCCCGCCCGCCGGGCGGCAGCGCGGATCCTCTCCCGCAGGCCCTCGACGTACTGACCGCGCGCCCCCTTGTCGTGCAGCAGGCGGCTGTAGCGCTCGTGCAGGTCCGGGAAGCGCTCCCGCAGCAGGCCCGCCACCGAGGGCCATACCCTCGGCCGCGCGTTCAGCGTGTCCGTCCAGACCACGTCCACCTCCAGCTCCGCCGCTCGACCGAACATCCCGTCCAGCGCCTCGGCGTCGTCGGAAAGGTCCGGCAGCAGGGGGCCGAACATGACGGCCGTCTCCAGCCCGGCCTCCTTCGCGCGGCGCAGGATATCCCAGCGCTCGGCCACGGTGCCGGCCCGCGGCTCCCACAGGGCGGCCAGATCGGGGTCCGGGGCGGTGATGGTGGTGCCGATGCGGGTGAGCCCCGGCTCGAACACGTCCAGGTCCCGCAGCACCAGCGGGCTCTTGGTCAGAGCGTTGACCTTGAAGCCGTGCTCGATGAGCAGCCTGCAGCAGCGGCGGGTCAGCTCCCACTGCTCCTCCAGCGGCTGCCAGGCGTCGCACGCGCTGCTGACGAACACGCCCCCTGGCTCGCGGCGCTTCAGTTGCTTCAGCAGGGCCTCCGGCGCGTTGACCTTCACATCCACGAACTCGCCCCACGGCTCCGGGTGGGGATGGAAGCGCTGCATGAAGCGGGCGTAGCAGTAGACGCACCCGTGCGCGCAACCCGTATAGCAGTTGACCGAGTAGCCCAGCTTGCCCCGGTTCAGCAGCGTCTTGCACTCCACCTCGCGCACGACGGGGGTGTGCTCGGTCTCGGCCCTCCGGCAGCTCACGCGTTCCTCATCAGATGGGTTGCTTTCTGTCCTCTAATCCCAGTGTAAACAACAGGTTGCGCTTCATCAACGTCGGCGCCGGTGGGAACCGCTCGCTTTGACCGTTGGCAGGTGGCAGCCTATAATCGGTGGCTTGCGCGAAAGGTGCTGCGGAGATGGCGGATGAGCAGACATATGAGGTGCGCCCGGTCGGGTGGGTGGAGCGGGATTCGGACACCGGCTCGCGCGAGGAGCCGTGCGTCATCCGCGTCCGGCCGGAGTTTGAGGAGGCCCTGCTGGGCATCGAACCGGGTGACCGCGTGCAGGTCATATACTGGATGAGCCGGCTTGGCGAAGACGCGCGGGACATCCTGCGCTGCCATCCGATGGGCGACCGGTCGCGCCCGAAGCGGGGCGTCTTCTCGCTGCGCAGCCCCATGCGGCCCAACCCCATCGGTTCGACAGTGGTGGACGTGCAGGCGGTGGAGGGGAACCGGCTCACCGTCACAGGCCTCGACGCCCTGGACGGTTCCCCGGTGGTGGACATCAAGATGGCCAGTTAGCAGGGGGCACGGATGGGCAGTTACACCTACGGCCCGGTGGCGTCGCGGCGGCTCGGCCGGTCGCTGGGGGTTGACCTGGTGCCGCTGAAGACCTGCAACCTGAACTGCGTCTACTGCCAGCTCGGCCCGACGCCGCAAGTCACGCTCGAGCGGCTCGAGTACGCCCCGGTGGACGAGGTGCTGGCGGATGTCGGCGCACGGCTGGAGGAGGTCGCCCGGCCCGATTACGTCACCCTCGCCGGCTCGGGCGAGCCGACCCTCCACAGCCGCTTCGGGGATGTAGCGGCCGGCGTGCGCGAGCTAACCGACGTGCCCGTGGCCCTGCTGACGAACGGCGCGCTGTTCTATCGGCCGCAGGTGCGCGCCGCCTGCGGGGCTGTGGATCTGGTGCTGCCCTCGCTGGACGCCGGGGATGAAGAGACGTTCCGCCGCATAAACCGTCCTCACCCCGAGCTGTCCCTGGAGAAGCTGGTGAGCGGCCTGGCCGCGCTGCGCCGGGAGTTCGAGGGGCAGATGTGGCTGGAGGTCTTCATCGTCGAGGGGATGAACTCCTCCGACGAACAGGTGCGCAGGATCAAGCAGTGCATCGAGCGCATCAGGCCCCATCGCGTGCAGATCAACACCGCCGTGCGGCCGCCGGCGGAGTCGGGCGTGCGCCCGCCGTCGGCTGGGCGGCTCGAGCAGATACGCGACATGCTGGGCGAGCGGGCGGAGATCATCGCGCCCATCGCGCCCTCCGCCATGACGGCCGACGACGTGGCGCGGCGGGAGGACGTGCTGGCGCTGCTCAGGCGGCGTCCCTGCACGCTGGAGGACATCGCGGCGGGGCTTGGGGCGCACCCCAACGAGGCGGTCAAGGCCGTGCAGTCCCTGCTGGCCGAGGGCGAAATCCACACGCGCCAGCGTCTGTACGAGACCTTCTACGAGGCCGCGTCCTGAGCGGCTCCCGCGGCGGGAAGGTCGGCGCTCGCCATCTCGATGGCGCGGGGTTCCTTCACCATCGCAAGCAGCCACAGGATGCCCAGGGCCGTGGGCGCCAGGGTCAAGCCCAGGCCGGCGCGCAGGCCCGTCCAGTGCTCCATCATCCATCCGGTGCCCAGTGGCACCAGCAGCACGAAGGGGCCGAGGAAGACGTTGCTCAGCGTGATGTGCGCCGCGCGGCTTTCGTGCGGGCAGGTCTCGAACAGCATGTTCGTGTGCGAGACCCACGCGGCGGCCCAGGCCACGCCCATCAGCCCGAAGGCCAGCACGCACGCCTCCAACCCCCGTCCGAGGAAGGCCACGGCGATGGAGCCGAGCTGCGCCAGCGCGCCCAGCATGACGCCGCTCTTGTGGCCGCGCCGGTCACCGATGCGCCCCAGTATGGGACTGGCTATCGCCTGGGGCAGTGTCAGGAACATGCCCACCGCGATGACGGTGCTCTCGGCGAGGCCGCCGCCGTCGGCGCTCCTAAAATGGACGGCGTAGAACGCCGCTCCCCCTGCGCCCAGCGTCAGTAGCGCCCGGCCGACAAGGTAGTTGCGGAAATTCGCCTCGCCAAAGGAGTGCGCAAACCGGTTGAACAGGTCCCGCACGCGCAAGGTGGACGCCGCCCGGTGGAGAGCCTCAGGCTCCCGTACGATGGCGTAGGAGCCCAGCCCCGCCATGCAGAACAGCGCGCTGCCCGCGAACAGGAGTGCGTAGCTGTTCGGGAAACCGATGGTGCCCCGCACCGCCCCGGCGGCCAGGGCCGCCACGGTCACACCGAAGGCCGAACCGCCCGCTATCGCGCCGATGGCCCGGCCCCTGACCCGGCGGCGGAAGACCATCGCCTGCCACTCCATCCACAGCGGCACAGCGGCCCCGCCGCCCACGAACCGCACTGCCAGCAGCGACAGGATGACCGCCGCGCACGCCGCCGGTGCCGAGACCGCCAGCAGCAACACCGCAAGCCCCATCGCCGCATAGGTCGGAACCGAGCAGCAGAACGCCCACGGCACCAGGAAGCGCTTGGTGCGCCGCCTGCGCCCGAACAGGAACAGGCCCACCGGCTGGCCGATCATCCAGCCGGCCGTACAGATGCTGAAGGAGAGCCCCAGCACGACTTTGCCGGCGCCGAGGTTCTGCAGCAGCAGGGGCAGGGCGGTCATGGGCGCCACCAGACCCATGCCCACGCCGAACAGGGCCTCACCGGCAACGCACCTGCGGATGTTTGAACCTTCAGTGGGTTCCACGGCTTGCCCCAAGTATCCGATGACCGATTGCGGATGCGGCGGAGTTCGCCCGGCGTCCGTCTGGCGGGCGCGTCTTTCCAACGGCCCTCAGAACTCCTCGGGCAGCTTCCTGGTGCGGACCTCCTCGGCCAGCCGCTCGGCGAACGCCTCCAGCCGCACCGGCCCCTCGTCGCCGTAGTCGTGACTGCGCACGCTCACCGTGCCGTCTTCCACCTCCCGGTCGCCGACGATCAGCAGGTAGGGCACCTTCTCGACGGTGCCGGAGCGCACCTTGTAGGACATGGTTTCGTTGCGCTCGTCCACGCCTGCGCGGGCGCCGTCCTCGCGCAGGCGTTCGGCCACGCGGCGCGCGTAGTCCAGGTGCTGGTCAGTGATGGGCAGCACGCGGACCTGCTCTGGCGCCAGCCACACCGGGAACCATCCGCCGAAGTGCTCGATCAAGCCGCCCATGAACCGCTCCAACGAGCCCAGGATGGCCCGGTGCACGATGATGCACTCGTGCTCCTTGCCGTCCTCGCCCACGTAGCTGACCTCGAAGCGCTTGGGCAGGTTCAGGTCAACCTGGATGGTCGGCCCCTGCCACTCGCGCCCCAGCGCGTCGAGCAGCACGCAGTCAATCTTCGGCGCGTAGAACGTGCCGCCCCCCTCGTCCACTTCGTGGCTGACATCGTGGGCCTCCAGGGCCTGGCGCAGGGAGGCGGTGGCCCGCTCCCATTCCTGGTCACTGGCGGTCTCCAGGGACACCTCCGGGCGGGTGGCCAGGTAAACCTTGTAGTCGTAACCGAAGGCGTCCATCATCTCCTCGATCAGCTCCAGCACGTCCTCCACTTCACCGGCGAGCTGCTCGGGGGTGCAGAAGATGTGCGCGTCGTCCTGCGTGAATCCCCGCACCCGCACCATGCCGTGCAGGACGCCGCTCAGCTCGTAGCGGTAAACGGTGCCCAGCTCGGCGTAGCGGATGGGCAGGTCGCGATAGGAGCGGATCTGCGTCTGGAGGATCTTGATGTGCGCCGGGCAGTTCATCGGCTTGACCCGGTAGCGCGCGTCGTCTATCTCCAGCGGCGCGTACATCATCTCCTCGTACTTCGGGATGTGGCCGCTGCGGACATAAATATCCTCGCTGGCGATGTGCGGGGTGCAGACGAACTGGTAGCCCCGCCGGAGGTGCTCGCCCTTCCAGTAGTCCTCGATCACCATGCGGACGGTCGTCCCGCGGGGGTGCCAAAGGGCCAACCCCTGGCCGATCTCCTCGTCGAAGCTGAACAGGTCCAGTTCCCTGCCCAGCCTGCGGTGGTCGCGCTCCTCGGCCTTCCGGCGACGCTCCAGGTAGTCCTCCAGTTCCTCTTCGGTGGGGAAGGCAGTGCCGTAGATGCGCTGCATCTGGGGGCGCTCAGAGTCGCCCCGCCAGTAGGCGCCTGCCACGTTCAGCAGTTTGAACGTCCCCACCTTCCCCGTGTGAGGCACGTGAGGCCCGCGGCACAGGTCCACGAAGCCGTCCGTGTGGTAGAGGCTGACCACGCAGTCCTCTATCTCGTCCAGCAGCTCGATCTTGTAGTCCTGCCCGCGCTCGGCCATCAGCTCGCGGGCCTGCTCGGTGGGCATCTCCTCCCGCTTGAAGGGCTGCTCCTCGGCGATGATGCGTGCCATCTCCTCCTCGATGCGCTCCAGGTCGTCGGCGCTGATGACCTCGGGCAGGTCGAAGTCGTAGTAGAAGCCCTCCTCGATGGCCGGCCCGATGCCGAACCTGACGCCCTCGTAGAGCCGGCCGACGGCGGCGGCCATCACGTGGGCGACGCTGTGGCGCATGATCCCGATGCCGTCGTCAGTGTCCACCGTGACGATGGTCAGCTCGGCGTCGCGGTCCAGCGGCACGTCCAGATCCACCAGAGTGCCGTCCACGCGGGCGGCCACGGCGTCGCGGGCGAGGGCCGCTCCGATGTTCCGGGCGAGTTCGCCGGGGGTGACACCGGCGGGTCGGCTCATCTTGCTGCCGTCTGGCAATGTGAGTTCGATATCCATGGGGAAGTCCGCCAGGGAGAATCGGAGAAGCCACGGAGTTTACCACGAGCGCCAGCCCGCAACAACACAATCTGCCGGGCTGCATTCCCTGTCCGTGGCGATCCGCGGGCTGATTGTGGCCGGGTTAGGCGTTCAGCTATAATCGCCGCGTCCACACATGGCCGACTGACGACCGGGGAGAGACATGCCTCGCAGGTGAGCGCGTGAAGCGGCTGAACCGACTACTGGGCAGACTGGTGCCCCCACGGGCCGAGACCTCGGCCGTGGGGGTGACCATCGTCCTGGCCGGCCTGGTCGGCATCGGGGCCGCCCTGGCTGCGCTGCTGCTGGACCGGGCCATTCCGGTGCTGAATGAGAAGGTCTTCCTGGGCATCGGCCGCCTGCCGACTGAGCTGGCGGAACCGTGGCGCTACTTGCTTATCCTCATCCCGCCGGCCGTGTTTGTGGCCGTGGCCTACCTGCTGCGCCGGTGGGCGCCCGAGGCGGCCGGGGCGGGGATCGGCCAGGTGATGAGCGCCGTGGGTCGGGGCGGCGGCTACATACGGGACCGAGTTGCGGCGCTGAAGGTCGTCGCCACGGCCCTGTGCATCGGGGCGGGGGCTCCGCTGGGCGTCGAGGGGCCAGTGGTGCAGACGGGGGCCGCCGTGGGCAGCGCTATCGGTCGGCGCGCGCGCATGGGTGTGCGCAACCTCCGCGTGTTGGTGGCCGCCGGGGCGGCGGGCGCGCTGGCCGCCAAGTACGGCGCGCCGATCGGCGGGGCGGTCTTCAGCGCAGAGCTGATACTTGGCAGCGCGTCAACCGCCGCGTTGCTGCCGCTGATCATCGCCTCCTTCCTGGCCGTCGTGACGCGCTTCGTGGTCATGCAGGGGAGGGTGGCGGAGTATACCATCGTGGCGGCTCAGCTGCGCATCGGGCCCGTGGACTACTTCATGTTCGCTGCCCTGGGCATTGTCTGCGGGCTGGTGGCCACTTACTTCATCAAGCTGATCTTCGCCACCGAAGACCTGATGCGGCGGCTGTTCAGCCAGTGGTGGGCCATGGCGACGTTTGGCGGGCTGGTGATCGGACTGGCGGGTTTCCTGCGTCCGGAGCTACTGGGCACCGGGCACCACGTGATACAGAACCTGCTCCAGCGGCCGGAGTACTCTGTCCAACTGCTGATCTTGTTCATCCTGCTGAAGCCGCTGCTCTGCTCCGTGGCGCTGGGTTCCGGCACCAGCGGGGGTATCTTCGCCCCGGCGCTGTTCACAGGGGCGGCGCTGGGTGCGCTGGTCGTTTCGACTGGCTCGGGGGCGCTGGGGCTGGACCTTGGCTCGAACACAGCCTACGCCATGGTAGGGATGGCGGCGCTGATGGGGGCGGTCATGCGCGCGCCGCTGCAGGCGATACTGATCACCTTCGAGCTGGCGCGCAACTACTCGGCGGTGCCGCCGTTGATGATTGCCTGCGTGGTGGCCTACAAGGTCTCGGAGATGTTCGAGCCGGAGTCGGCGTTCACCCGCTGGCTGGTGCGCCGGGGTGAGCGGCTCGGCCAGGGGATGGACTTCGCCCTGCTGGACCGGATGCAGGTGCGGGACGTGATGCGGGAGGACTATGTCGCGCTGGCTCCTGAGGCGCCCCTGAGCGAAGTGGCTTCGCGAGTGCAGCAGTCCCAGAACCGGACCTGCCCCGTCGCGGACGAGGAAGGACGCCTGGTGGGCATCGTGATGCTGGCCAGGCTGATGAGCGCCGGCGCCGAGGTGCGCCCCGGCGAGCCGCAGCCGCAGGTGCGGGAACTGCTCGAGCCCGAGGAGGTGTTCCTCTCGCCGGGTAGCTCCCTTGCCGACGCGTGGACGGTGATGGGTAACTACGACTACGACTGCCTCCCTGTTTGCGAGCCCGTCGAGGACGGGCTCCGCATCGTCGGCATCTGCGAGGGGGAGGCCATCATCGAGCTGCACGACCGGCAGGCGTTTGTCTCCCTGGTCGGGGACCAGCCGGACGAGCGCGACTGATGCCCTCGCCGCTGGCCGGGCCGCCTGCCTTGCGCTACACTGCCCGTGATGAGGGCAGGAGTGAACACACGCCGGGCGGCCGCCATTGCCGCGCTTGGCCTGCTGGCCGTGTTGCCGGCGATGCTCGGCAGCAGCACGGACGTGCGAGTGGCGTTGCGCCCGCCGGCCAGCCGCCTTGCGCGGGAGGTGGTCGTCGTCTGGCTGAGTACGGGGCAGGTCGAACGCCTCAGCGAACCGGGGCGGCATGATCTGGGGTTCCCCTGCCAGCACGTCGCGGGGGCCAGGGAGCGGCTGCGGGTGGAGATCGCTCCCCGTCCGGCGGCCGGGTTGGGCGTTGGGCAATACCGCCCATGTGGTCCCGCCGAGGTGCCCGGCATGGCCGGCGAAGTGGCCGGAGCGGCCGTTTCCTTCCGGGACGAGTTCGCGCGGTCCTACATCACCGCCGGGGACGTGCCGCTGCCCGTGCGGTTGCCCGACGGCCGCTCGGTGTCTGTCAGCTACGCCTTCCTCACCCGCAGCGGCCTGGTGTGTATGGTGCCGGAGGGGAGCACATCGCTGGAGGTGGCCGGCGCCGCGATGCGCGGGGACCGCCTGCGCGTGATGGGCCGCGCGTATCCCGTGCCGGGGTCGGCCACGTGGGTCGTGGTGGACTCGGTGGGCTTCGGTCGGCCCAGGAGCGGGACGGACGAGCCGCCCTGGGACGTGCGGGTGCTGTGGGACGGTGAGGAGCTGCTCAAGGTGACGCGGTCGGGCGACTACAGCCTGCACGCTCCGTGCCGGCACCAGGAGGGCGCCCGCGCCCGAATCGGCCTGCGCCTGCGCGCGCTCCCCATCGTTGACCTGCAGGTGGGTGGCGCAGACGTGACGGCCGAGCTGGCGGCCACGCCGCAGTCGCGCAGCTACGGCGTGCAGGGGCGCGACAGCCTGCCGCCGGATCACGGCATGTTGTTCTTCTGGGAGCGTGCGCTGCGGCCGCGGTTCGTGATGAAATCCGTTTCCTTCCCGCTGTCGGTCGCCTTCATCCGGGCCGACGGCGTGATTACGGACATCAAGCACATGGAGCCGGGCGACCAGGTGGGCGTCATCTCCAGCGTGCCGGTCAACTACGTGCTGGAGATGCATCGCGGCTGGTTCGCCGAGCATGGGGTGCAGAAAGGGGATCGGGTGATTGTGCCGTGAGGGGCGAAGCGAGCAGCGCGGCCGGCATAGACGCTGACGCCTTCCTCGAGCGCCTTCGGGACGCCGGGTTCTACCACGGACAGATCATTCTGCGCCGGGACGAGCCGGCGGTCCCGGCGCACTACGCGGAGGAGCAGCAGCCCCCGGGGGATGCCGGGTGCGCCGTTCGCCGGGCGCTGGGCATCCGGCGGCTCTACGCCCACCAGGCGCGGGCTCTGGCGGCCGTGGGCGGCGGAGGGGACGTGGTTCTGCACGGCGGGCCGGCCGGGGGCAAGTCACTGGCCTTCCAGGTGCCCGCCGTGGAGCGAGCACTGCAGCAGCCCCCGGGCGCAACCCTGGTGTTGTGCCCGTACAAGCCCGTGGCCCACGCCCAGCGGCGCAAACTGGAGCGCGTCGCCCGGCACGCCGCCGGCCTGGCCGAAGCGGTGACCGTCTACGACGGCGACCTGAGCCCCGCCCTGCGGCGGCATCGGCGCGGGCGGCCCGTGCTGATCACCAACCCGGACATGCTCCACCGAGGCATCCTGCCCAACCACCCCCGGTGGGCGGACTACTTCGCCCGCCTGCGCATGGTCGTGCTGGAGGAGCTGCACGCCTACAGCGGGCTGTTCGGGGCGAACGTGGCCTGCCTGATGCGGCGGCTCTGGCGCGTCTGTGCGCATTATGAGTCCCGGCCCCAGCTCGCCTGCACGACGTCCACGCTCGCCAACCCGGCGGAACACGCCGAGCGCCTGACCGGCAGGGCGGTGGGGGTGATTGAGTCGGACGGCGCGCCGCGCGGGCGGCGGACCTGGCTGCTGTGGCGGCCGGTGACTGCCGCGCCCAGCGTGGAGGCGGGCCGTCTGGTGGCCGAACTGGTCCAGGCCGGGCATGGGGCCATCGCCTTCAGTCGGGGGCGGGTGGCCTGCGAGCTGATCGCCGAGTACGCCCGCCGGCGACTGCGCGAACAGGGCCGACCGCCCGAATCCGTGGCAACCTACCGAGGGGGGCACCGGCCGGGGGAGCTGCGCGCGGTCGAGGAGCGCCTGCACGACGGCGCAGCCAGGGCCGTTGCCACCACCAACCTGTTGGAGCTGGGTCTGGACGTGCCCTCGCTGGACGCGGCCGTGCTCTGCGGCTGGCCGGGCTCGGTGGCCGCCTTTCGCCAGCAGGCCGCCCGCGCCGGTCGCGCAGGGCAGGCATCGCTGGTGATCCTGGTCAGCATCCAGGATCCGGTGAATGGCTTCCTGATGGCCCATCCGGAGTACATCTTCGAGCGCGAGCCGGGGCCGGGCGTGGTCCAGCGGGGCAATCCCCACGTGGCCGCCGGCCACCTGCGCTGTGCCGCACAGGAGCTGCCCCTGTCCGCCGAGGACGCCGAACGCATCAGCCCCCGCGCCCCCGAGGTCCTGCCGGTGCTGGCGGACCGCCGCAAGCTCTGCAGGCGCGACGGGCTGTGGTATCACGCCGCCTCCGAACACCCCGCCCGGGAGTTGCCGCTGCGCGGCTACGCCGGGCGCAACGTCCTGGTCATGGACACGGCCGCCGACCAGGTCATCGGCGAGGTGGATTGGGTGGGGGCGCACCGGGCCGTCTATCCGCAGGCCATCTACCTGCACGACGGGCGCACCTACCTGGTGAGGGAGTTCGACCGGGACAAGCGGCACGCCTACGTGACGCCCGTGGAGGTGGACTACTACACCGTGCCGCTGGACCACACCTTCGTCGAGAGCGTGGACCAGTGCCTGCGAGAGCGGCCGCTGGCGGGCGGGACGGCGTTCTACGGCGAGGTCACCGCCGGTTCCATCACCACCGGGCTTCAGCAGCGCCGCTTCGCCTCCAACGAGCTGATCCGCTCCATCGGCATTGAGCTGCCACCGGTCACCTACGAGACGATGGGCCTGTGGCTTTGCCTGAGCGCGGAGCGGGAAGCGGAGCTGAGCGCACTGGGGCTCAGACCCGAGTTCTACGGCCTGGGCAACGCGCTGCGCATCGTCCTGCCCGCCTTCATGACGTGCGACGTGCTGGACCTGGCCCCCTGGTCGGGCCAGACGAACTTCCCCTGGACATCGCTGTATATCTACGAGCGCTACCGGCGGGGACTGGGCTTCACCGAGCGCATGTTCGAGGCGATTGACGATATCCTGGAGGCCGTCGGGCGGAACCTGCGCGACTGCGCCTGCCAGGACGGCTGTCCCCTGTGCGTGGGCGACCCCGTGCGACCGTTCATGCTCACCAACCCGGAGCTGGAGGCGGACCTGATACCGTCCCGTGCCGAGGTGCGGCTGCTGCTGAAGTGCTTGCGTTCGGTGGAGCTGGTGGAGGAGCTGATCACGGAGGTCTTCGGCGGGGAGAGGGCGCAGGAGCTGCTCGCCGGGAGGCGGGAACTGCTGAACCACCGCCGCGCGGAAGCCAGCAAGACGCCGCCGCGCGTGCTGCCCACTGATGCGCCCGCAGACGCGGCCTGTCCGCGCGTCCGGCTGCCGCTCCAGACCGAGCGCGGCGTGCGACGGCGCATCGAGAGGATGCGCACGGCCGAGCGGAAGGGCCCGTTCAAGCCCGTCCACGAGGCCGCCGTCCCGCCGCCGGAAGGGGAGGAGACCCTGTCAACGGCCGATCCGGCCAGCCGGCGGGGGGTGGAGCCGCCGCAGCAGCGCCCACCGGTGCAGGGGCGGGACCTGGCGGCGGAGGCCGTGCGGCGGATGCGCATCCGCCGCAAGAACGAGCAGGCTGAGGAGGGGGATCAGCCGGCGGAGGAGAGGTAGTCCCGCACGTCCTGCAGGATGCACTCCAGGTCGCGCGTGGGGCGCCACTGGATGGTCCGGGTCAGCTTGCTGATGTCCGGCACCCGGTAGCGGATGTCCTCGAAGTCCGCCGGATATGCCTCGTCGTAGGGGATATGGGCTATTTCGGCTTCCGTGTTGATCTGAGCCCGCACCCTTTCGGCAAGCTTGTTGATGGTGATGGGGACGTCGCTGCCCAGGTTGTATATCTGGCCGACCGCTTCGGGGCAGTGCATCAGGTCGTAGAGGGCGTCCACGAAGTCCAGCACGTGGCAGAAGCAGCGCACCTGTTGCCCGTCGCCATAGACGGTGATAGGCTCGCCGTTGAGCGC
>CAYFVS010000100.1:0-15635 GCA_964346565.1 uncultured candidatus Brocadiaceae bacterium
CCCGCCCGACTCGCTGCCGGCCCGCGTCACGCCCGCCCGCTATCAGGCGCTGATCGCCGCGGCCGCTGAGGCCAACTTCAACATGCTGCGCATCTGGGGCGGGGGCACATTCGAGGACGACGCTTTCTACGACGCCTGCGACGAGCGCGGCATCCTGGTCTGGCACGACTTCATGTTCGCCTGCTCCTACTATCCGGACGAGGACGAGCAGTTCGTGGCCGAGTGCCGCACGGAAGCCGAGAAGGCCGTTCTGCGACTGCGCAACCGGGCCTGCGTCGCCCTGAGGTGCGGCAACAACGAGAACCAGTGGATTCACTGCCAGCGCCGCCAGGCCAGCCAGGGCGCCGAGCGCTGCCACGGAGAACGGCTCTACGACGAAGTCCTGCCGGACGTCTGCACCGGCCTGGATCCCACGCGGCCTTACTGGCCCTCCAGCCCCTACGGCGGCCGGGACCCCAACAGCCAGTTGGAGGGCGACAGCCACGGCTGGCGGGTCAGCATCCTGGCCCCCACGCTGGAGCAGCGCATTGACTACTCTTTGTACGCCGAGGACTGCAGCAAGTTCATGAGCGAGTTCGGCGTCCTGTCGCCGCCCGACCGTGACAGCCTGAGGCGCTACCTGCCGCCGGAGGACCTGCGCGACGGTTCGGCGGCGTGGGCCTTCCACAACAACAAGTTCGAGAAGGGCACTCTGCGCGAGGCGCTGAAGCGCTACTGGCGGCCGGCCGAGGAGCTGAGCCTGGACCAGTACGTCCGCTTCGGCCAGATGATCCAGGCCGAGGCCCTGAAGTTCGCCATCGAACACTGGCGCCGCCGCAAGTTCGACACCGCCGGTGCGCTGTTCTGGATGTACGCCGACTGCTGGGGCGAGGTCGGCTGGACGGTCATTGACTACTACCTGAGCCGCAAGGCCTCCTACTGGACCGTCCGCCGGGCCTTTGCGCCCGTGCTGGTCAGCCTGGCGCTGGGCGCGGGGGGCGTCCAGGTCTGGCTGGTCAACGACCTGCGCCGGGACGTGGCCGGCCGACTGACCACCGGCTGGCTGGACCTGGACGAGGGGCGCGTGGAGGAGGAGGTCGCCACGGCGCTCGCCCTTGCCAATGCATCCGAGCAGGTCCGCATCCTCGCCCCGCCGACCGAGGAGCCGGCCCGCTGGGTGCCTGTCGCCCGGTTCGAGACGGAGGACGGGCGCGTCAGCGCGAACCGACAGTTCCTCACGGGCTTCCACTTCAACCGGCTCCACCTGCCCCCGGCGCATGTGGAATGCGCACTGGACGACGGAGCCGCCCGAATCCGGCTGCGCGCCGACCGGTTCGCCTGGCAGGTCTGGCTTGACGCACCCCGCGGGGTCCGCCTGCCTGACAACGCCTTCGACATGCTGCCTGGCGAAGAGCGCGTGCTCAAGCTGAACGGCCCGGCTGAGCTTCTCCGTCGCGTCACCGCCCGGCCTCTCAACGCGGAAGAGTAAGGGGGGCTGTTCCATTCTGCGACAGTCCGCATGCCCCGACGAGGCGCCCTAGGAACCCCCTCAGAGCGTGCCTGAGGGCGACGCTTGCCCTCCAGACCCGCTGGGCACGGTTCTTGCGGTTAGTACGCGTGTCTCATACTGCAACTACGCACACAGAAGCCTGCGCGGCAGCGGGGAGGGGCAGGCAGCTGGCGATACAGGGAGCTGCTGGATTTTGCGCGGGGGGACGTGACAATGTCAAGGCACCTATTGGCTGCCGCGCTGACCTGCTGTGTGCTGACCGCCGCTGCAGCGGCGGGGCCCGTTCGCTTTGAAGGCACGGGGAACTACTACCAAGCCGTCTACCACAGGGCGCGTTGGTACCAGGCCGTGGGCCTGGCTGCCTCGCGACGCTTCACAGATGACGAGGGCATCGAGTACATCGGGCGCCTGGTCACCATCAACTCCCAGGCCGAAAGCGACTTCATCGCCGCCCAGTTCCCCATAGCCGCCCGCGAAGGCGGCTACTGGATTGGCGGCTTCCAGCAAGCCGGTAGCGGCGAGCCCGGCGATGGCTGGTGCTGGGTCTCCGGCGAGCCCTTCGATTTCACCAACTGGGGCCCCGGCGAGCCGAACAACAACAGCGGCACCGCCAACGAGAATTGCATCCATCTCAACAGCGCCGACGCCGAGTGGAACGACCTGCCCATGGTCAAGTACCGCAGTGGCTATGTGGTCGAGTACGTGGCCGATAACCGGCCGCCGGTCGCCGACGCCGGCGGGCCATACGCCGAGACCGCTGACGACGTCTTCGTTCGGGTGACGCCCGGTGTGATCAACCTGCGCACTGGGGGCTCATACATCACAGCCTGCATCACTGTCGACCCCGACGCCGAGGCGGAAGTCTCCCTCGACGGCAGCGGCTCCAGCGACCCCGACGGAGACGACCTGACGTATGCCTGGACCGTGCTCGACGGGGATGGCGGTCTGGTGGCCATTCCCACTGGCGCCAACCCCACGCTCTCCCTTGGGCCCGGCAGCTACACCGTGCGGCTCGTCGTCAGCGATGGCCAGGCCGACTCCGAGCCCGACACCACTGAACTCGAAGTGAGCGCCCTCGATCTGGCTGCCATCTCGCCTGGCGACGTGACGGCCTGCGGCCCGGTGGGCGATCCGGTGCCCGGTGCGCGCTGCGCCCTGGACGAAGACGGAAACCTCATGGTCAAGTTCGACCGTCAGGCTCTGATTCCCGGCCTGGAGCCGGACGTGGCCAACGTCATCACCTTCGGCGGTGCAGTCACCGGTCAGGACACCGTCGACGTCATGCGCCCCGGCAACGGCGACCACCCGGGCAACGGGAACGGCGGAGGCAACGGGAACGGCGGAGGCAACGGCAAGAGCGCCGGTTGATAGGGGGTGGGCGTGCCCGGTTGGCTTGCCGGGAAGGGCGGTCTGGAGACCCACTGGGGGTGCTGTGTGTACGGGCGCGCTTGACTTGCCGGCCCCGCCCGCTAAAATGACCACGTTGGCATCCGGTGGGGTCCACCCAGCCACTTGGCGCTTCACCGATGCGGCGCGGTTCCCCGTTAGCTCAATTGGTAGAGCGGGCGGCTGTTAACCGCTAGGTTCGAGGTTCGAGTCCTCGACGGGGAGCCAGCTTCCCGTACATTAGCTTACATATGGGACGTGTCGGGTGCGAATACGACTGTCCACTGGCTCCCCTGTGACCCCTTCCTTGTCGCACGACGGGCTGCCGCCCTTCAGATGGGCGCGCCGGGCGCCGACGGTCTGCGCGGTCTCCAGCGTGTAGTGCGGCTTGGCGCTGGTGGTCGGGGGCACAGCAGCAGATGCAGTAGGTCCTCGACAGATCCTTACACAGTGGGTTGAGGGAAAGCCCGTACCTCTGACTCAGCACGCTGAGGATCTCGTCCCGGCAGCCGCGCTGGTACGCTGTTTGCTCCCATACGCACCTGCGCTATTCTGCGATTGGGCCGGGCGCTCAACTGCCTGTCGCCGCTCTTTAGGGGAAGGGCTAGAGGATGAAGAGAACGAGCCTTGTGATCTGCTGCGCGGTTTTGGCACTGCTCGTCTCCTCCTGCTCGCCGGGAGCATCGGGAGGTCTTTACGTTGGCTCCGGACCAGGCAAAGGGCCGCCCCCCCACGCCCCCGCTCACGGCTACAGGCATAAGCACACCTACCGGTATTACCCTCGTTGCTACGTGTACTTCGACGTGCGTCGCGAGATCTACTTCTACAGAGCAAACGGGAGCTGGACGGCAAGCGCTCGGCTGCCAGCCGACATCCACCTTGACCCGTCTGAAGCCGTCACGCTCTCGATGGCAACGGATAGGCCTTACCTGCGTTTCGACGCCCACAAAGCTGCGCACCCGCCTGGCCACGGTAAGACCGGTTCCCATCCCGCGAAGCCCGGTCCTCCGGACCATGCCCGGAAACGGGGCGCGTAGACGACCACGCCGGCCAACTGGGGCACCGCACACCCCCGCTCGGCCGTGAGGGGCATGCCGAAGGAGCCCGCGTTCAGCTCCGAGGCTACCGCGGCAGCGACTTCCAGTATCGTTGCCATGCTGCAGTCCTCGGAAGCCTCGCGCGAAGGAGGATCACCTCGTCTTCGCCCGAAGAGGGCGCCCTCTGGGTCGGGGCTGGTGCCCATGCCCTGTGCTGGCGGATGGACGCTATCCCAGTGACTCCAGAATGGCGTCGAGGGCCGCCAGCCCCGCCTCCTCGGCCTCCTTTGCCTTGCGGACGAAGCCGGCAGCCTCGTTCCGGCGGTCCTGGTCCTTGACGTATGCCTTCAGCTCTCGAGCCCGAACGCGGCTCAGATCCTCGGGCGCTGCAGCGGCCAGACACGCCGGGAACATGTCCGAGACTTCGCGCAGGTTGTCACGCACCTGCGCGTAGCTCTCGATGGCACGCTCGAAGGAGCCATCACACCGGCCCGCGAGCCGCCGTTTGGCCTCTTTCAGGAACTCCGCCGCGAAGGCGCGGCACTCAGCCCAGACGGCCGCGTGGTAACCGGCACCGTCACTCGAAATGGTCTGACCCGACTCGAGGCCGCGCGCCCACTTGTCGTAGGCCGCCATCCCGCCCCACTCCGTTCGTCCTTCCCTGCTCTGCGCGTTCTGTACGGCGAAGGCAAGCGCCCCCTTGACCCCCTCCTCGTGACTGGCTGCCTCTCCAGTCTTGACCAGGGCGATCTCGACGGAGCCGGGCCCGGCGGAGGCCCCAAACTTGCGCCAATCCCGCGGCGCGCTGACACCCACGGCGCCCACCGGGCCGGAGAGCAGATAGCCGTCGCCATCGTACCCGTTGATGACAATGAACTCGTAGTGCCATCCGTAGCACGGCACGTCGGCGTCTATGGCGTCCCTGACGGACTGCCAGATCTCCTCGCGGCGCGTCTCGAAGTCGTGCTTCTGGTCCCAGGGCAGGGCCATGCGGACCTCGATACCTATCCCCAGGTTGCGGGCGAGGCGGGGGACCACCTCGAAGTACGGCCAGCTATGCGGGCCGCTCGGGCAGAGGTCTTCATCCACGTTGATGAAGAAGGCGTGCCCTGTGCTCCCGTAGAGCCACGCGGGCGTGACGTCGAGGCCGAGATACCTGACGCATCCCTCCAGACAGCCCATGTGGCTCACGGCTCGCGGCACCCATTCGAGGCCGGCCAGTCTCTTCCCCACACCGGCCTCATCTGGCCGGTCGGTTGAACCGACGGACTCCACGTGGCGGATGAGTTCCTTCCAACTGGCGAACCCGTAGTGCAGGGCGAGCGCGTACTGGACCTGAACCAGGGAGACGTCGGCAGCGAGGATCTCGGCGTCGGGCCGGTCTTCGAACTGCTTCAGGTGGCTCAGCACGCCGCAGCATGACGTATCTCCCGCCCGGTGGGCGCGGAGCATCTCCTTGGCCAGCTTCCTGAGTCGGACCGGACTCGGACTACGGGGCAGGGACGCAAACATAAGACACCCTCCTTTCCTCTCGCCGCCGGATGTGCCGACGGCGACGCCCACGGGCCTGCATGCACGGGCAGGAAAGAAGGTCAACGTTGTCGACACGTGAAGGTGGGCTCAGCCCTTTCCGCAGGCCGGGCGGCGCCCCTCATGCGCCGATCGGCAGGATAGCCCACCCTCAACGGCGTGTCAAATCCTTCCGCAGGAGGAAGCGCCCCCCCTCGGCGGAGTTTCCGGGCGTCACCCCTGCGGGAGGTGTGTCGGCGCACGTTCAAGCGCCAGCACAGCCCTCTCCTCGTGCTCCAGCATGCGGCGGATGGCCTTGGCGCCCTGACTGCACGTTCGGGGGTCCGAGAGGTAGGCTTCGCGGGGGCCATCCTTGCCGTCGAAGCGTGGCACGAACGGTGCGAAGCTTCGGCGTGCGATGTCCACCTGGCGGCCAAGCTCACCTCCGCCAACACCAACGACTGCCAGGTGGCGGTGGACCTGGTCGACGCCGTGCCACCCATCCGCAGGCGCTTCGGCCGCCCGCGCAAACGCCCCTGCGCGCTGGCGGCCGGCAAGGCCTACGACTCGCGCAAGATCCGCACACAGCTCAGGCGACGGCGCATCCGGCCCCGGATCACCCGACGGGGCTGGGCAAAGGGCCACGGCCTGGGACGCCTGCGCCGGGTGGTGGAGCGAACGCTGGCCTGGCTGGGCCAGTTTCGCCGCGTGCGCATTCGCTACGAGAAGCTCCCTGAGATCCACGAAGCCTTCCTAACCATCGGTTGTGCCTTGATCTGCTGGAGCCTCATCCAGAACACGTTTTGTTAGAGACTCTAAGGCAAATGCCTACTGACGCAGAAGAACCCTTAACTTGACGCGTATGCGCGAATGCGGGACTGCCCGACGCCGCGAGACCTGCCTGCCCGTCTGTACTCGCGCACGCGGGGCCATCTGCACCGCCCGGGACCCCAACACGAACGGCGCCTGGGCCAACCAGTTGGCGTTCGCCGGGAACGTCCAGAGCGTCGGGCGTAGTCTCGGCGACCGTCAGGTCCACACGGTCCGGGTGGGGAAGTGGCACCTGGACGGGGGCTGACCCCGGTCGGCCCGGGGCGGCGAAGAACGACAGGAAGGTGCAGGCATCGTGACAGGACCGTAACGCGGAACGGGTATCGTCCGGCCTGGATGATGCATTCAGCAGGAGCCCGGGAGGCGGGATGACGACAAGAGCCAAGAGAGGGCTGCGATGGGCAGCAGCGGTCGGGACCGCGCTCGTGATGCTGTGTCTGGGCGCGGGCCCATTGCTGCGGCAGAAGGAGCCCCAGCCGGCGGAAGGCCCGCAACCGGGCGGCCTGTGGGCTGTTGCGTGCCTCCGGCCTTACCAGCCGAAGCTCCTCCTGCCCGGCGAGATCAACTGCCCCCGCCAGGACAAGATCATGTCGCACTATCGCTGGTGGACGGGCATCAAGTGGATGGCGCCGGAGGGCAGTCGCGTCGAGGAAGGTGAAGTCGTGGCCCTGGTGTTCCACGAAGTCGTGGAGATGATCGCAGGACAGGCACGGCGGACCGCGCTGCAGAAGCGGGCCCGTGTCGAATCACGGGAGGAGCGGGAGAAGCTTCGCGAGATCAAGATGCAACAGCAGGCCCGCGAGGCGCATCGGGCTCTGCGAGAAGCGGAGTACACGCTGCTGTGCATGGAAGCCGGTCCCCTGCCCGAGCAGATAGAGGAAGCCGAACTTACCGTGGAAGAGGCACGCCTGCGCGTGACGGCTGCGCAGAAGGCCGTTCGGCGCCTGGAGGCCGCCGACGGGCGAGTCCCCGTCTCGGAGGAGCGCCGCACAGAGCTGCGGCACGAGTGCCAGATAGCGGTTTCGGACCTCCAGCTCGCAGAGGCGGAACTGGCTGCACTGCAGAGGGGCACTCCCGAGCTGGAGTTGCTGGCTCAGCGGGCCAGAGTGGCAGCGGCAAGGGCAGAAGTGGAATCGGTGAACGGTAACGCCGAGGCCGCCAGAGCGCGTGAGGCGGCCGATACGGCTGCCCTCAGGCGTGAAGCGGCTGAGTTGCAGGCCGATGCGGACAAGTGGCAGGACAGGCTCAGGACGATGAAACGACGAGCCGGCATGTCGGGTCTGCTGCTCTGGCAGTACCCGCCCGGCACGGCCAGCATATCCCCCAGAGTCATCGCCACTGTACTGGATCCGTCGGCGCCCGTCTTCGTCGGTCAGGCCACGGAGCAGCAGGTCGCGCGCATCCAACCCGGACAGGTCTGCGACGTGCTGCTGCCTTCCATGGGAGGCGATCCGCTGACCGCAGAAGTCGTGGGCATCGCCGTCACCGGCGAGGACCTTTCCTACAAACAGCATTACGCCGAGAACGAGGAAAGCCGTCCGGCCCGCGTCACGGTCTACGATGTTCTGATCCAGGTGCGAACCGAACGCCGGGGCGCGCTGTGCCAGGGCATGACGGGCCATGCGGTGATCCACGTGGCAGAACAGCAGGAACGGCTCGTGGTCCCCTCGGCCTGCGTGTGCAGGGGCGACAGCGGAGCCTTCGTGCTTGTCCAGAGCGGGACCGGTTTCGCGCCGAGGAAGGTCAAGCTCGGTGCCGAGGACGAGCGTTACGTGGTAGTGACGTCCGGCCTGGAGCCGGGACAGAAGGTGGCCTTCCCGGCCATGTAACTGACGCGGAGGAAGGCGCGGTGAGGACAGGATCACACATCAGCCGCAGAGGCCCGGGCGGCAGGTCGGTCGTCTTCGGCGTGGTTGCCCTGTGGCTTCTCGCAGTCGCTTGCGTGGCAGGCACGCCGGGGCGAGTCCCAACAGCATCCGAGACGCATCCCGCGGGAAGAAACCAGAGGGTGAGCATCACCGGCAAGCTCGAGGCTGCGGACGCCCTCCACGTGACACGTCGCAGTCAGACCTGGGAGAACACCACGGCGCCGCTGACGAAGCTCGTGCCGGAGGGGTCGCGCGTCGAACAGGGAGACACGCTCTTCGAGACTGATCCGACCCCGGTGGAGCGCCGGGTGCAGGCGGCGGAAGGCGAACTGAAGGCCCGTCAGCTCGTGGTCACGTCAGCCCTGTCGGAGCTGGCCGCCCTGGAGGGTGAGCTGGAGGCAACGCGCCAGAGCGTCCCGCTGCAACTGGCTTCCTGCCGGCTGAACGTAGAACGCCTGAAGGCCCTGCCCGATCCCGTCGCACTGGCCGAGGCGGAGGCCGAGGTCGCGCGGCTGGAGGCCGTCCTTCAGGAGCACAGTGACAACGTGCAAGCGCTTGAGTCTCTCGCCGCCCGGGAGCTGTGCTCTCGCCACGAACTTGCCCTGGCCAGGTTCGATCGGGACATCGCCGCGGCCGATCTGGAGTACGCACGGGCTCACCTCCAGAAGGTGCGGAGAGGCGCCGATCCCCATGGCATGGCCATCGCCGAGGTGCAGCAGAGGGCAGCCGCCATGGACCTGGACCTGGCTGTGGCTGAGATGGAAGTCAAGGTTGCCGAGGAGCGGATAGACGTCCAGACCGCCACGAGAGAGGTGGCCGTCCAGGAAGGCAAAGTGGCGAGCTGGAAGCAGGAGCTGGAGTTCCACGTGCGCCGGGCGCCTGAGAGCGGAATCGTGGCGTACGAGGAGATCCAGACGGGACGGGACAGATACGAGAAGGCCACCGTCGGGGCCACCGCCCACATCATCGAGCCCGTCGTATCCATCATTGGAGGCGGCAAGTTCCAGTTCAGGGGGAAGGCCAGCGAGGCGCTGATCAGCAAACTGCGGCCCGGTCTGCCCGTCCGCGTGCGTCTCGAGGCATTGGCCGATACCACACTGAGGGGCCGGCTCGAAACGTTCGAGGTCGCCCTGCAGACACAGGAGAACACCACCGCGAAGGCGCTGGTCGACCTGGAGAGCCCGGACCCCAAGGTATTCGATGTCATCGTCGCCCTGGACGAAGTGCCGGAGGGGCTGATGCCCGGTCTCAGCGGCGAAGCCGAGATTGACCTGCACGCCCCGCAGGAGGCCGAGACGCGGTCGCCTTACCGGGCTCCGGTTGACCTTCCGCGCAGCGAGGGGTTCTGCTGCCCCGGCTACGTGGCGGCTCAGCACGAGACCATGCTCGTCACCCCGAACGACGTGATGGGCTTCGTCACCCGCATTGCGTCCCAGTACTCACGCGTAGAGGAAGGCGATGTCGTACTGGAGATAACGGGTGACATGGCGCGCTCCAGACTGGCCGAGGTGGAGCACCTGCCGCCGGTGGCCGAGGAGCGGCTCAGGCTGGCGAAGCTGGCCGCGAAGACGGCCGCCGCGCGAGGGCGCAGCGAGGTGGAGAAGGCGGAGCTGGCCCGCCGCGAGGCCCAACTGCGCCTGGAGCAGTTGCAGTCCTTGCCCGACGAAGGCGAGGCACGAATGGCAGATGCACGAGTGAAGGGAGCCCGTCTGCAGCTCGAGCGTGCCGACGAGGTGCTGGCCATCGCCCGGGCTGCCGGGCTGGACTCCAAGCAGGAGCTTGAGCGCAAGGAGCTGGCCGCACAGGTTGCGCAACTGCGGCTCAGGAAGGCCGAATGCAACCGATCGCTCGCCCGGCGGGCGCCCCTCCCCCGAGCGCTGGCGCACGCCGAATGGCGCGTCCGGCACGCCCGGGAGGGCCTCCGCCACGCGCGGAAGTGGGCCGACCGGGCGGCGAAGCTGCACCTGAAGCTGATCGCTGAAGCCGAAGTGGAGCTGCGCAACGGGCGCGACGCAGTCGCCAGCGCGCAGGCCTTCGTCGAGAGGCGGACGCTACGTGCTCCGGTCGCAGGCGACGTCGTCTTGCTGCCTCAGGACCACCGACACGGTCAGACGCTGCAGCCAGGCGATTACATGCCCAACTGGTCCTACACGTTGGGGTACATCTGCGACCTGAAGAAACTGAAGTTCTGCGCCGTGGTCGATGAGCCGCACGCATCCCGCATCGAGCCCGGAGACGCAGCCGCCGTGCGCCTCCTTGCCATGCCGGACCGGATACTTGAGGGGACCGTTGCGACGGTCATGCCCCTGATGCGCGAGCGCGAGCAGGTCCGACGACGTGACGAGCGCCGGCCGAGTGCTCTGTCTCATGTGCGCAGCACGCGAGTGGACGTAGTGCTGGAGCTGCCCGAGCAGACCGACACGCGTATTCTGCCCGGCATGACCGGCACGGCCGTGCTGATACCCCGGGGGACTTAGCCATGCCGAGGAGACTGGCAAAGGTCATGGCCCTTGTGGTGATAGGGGCGTTGAGCGCCACGGCGGTCAGGGTCTTCGGAGTCCCTGCAGACCGTCCCGCCGGCAGGCCGGCCGCTCCCGCGTCCGATGTGCCCTCCTGCCGGGTCCACTCCCGGGGGTTCGTCAAGACTGTCCGGGCATGGGGTGAACTCACGGCCGAGAACGTTACCACGATTTCGTCCGAGCTCTCGGGACACTTCATCACCTGGCGTCTGCCGGAGGGTGCGTCGGTGGAGGAGGGAGACCCGGTGCTGAAGCTCGACCGGGGTGGCCTCGAGGAGGACATCCTGGAAGTCAGGGGCCAGATCGTCGCAGCCGAGGCTGCCTTCTCCGCCGCCGAGGGAAGCTTCGAGTGCACGAAGATCGAAATCGAGACGGAGATCGAGGAACTGGCGGCCAAGCTGGGTGTGGCAGAGGCCCGGCTGAAGTACCAGCAAAGCAAGCCCCTGCCCGAGAGGCGTCGTGCTGCCGAGGCCGCGGCGAGGAGAGCGAAGGCCAACCAAGCCCACGCGGTGTACTGGCGCGACATGATGCGCCAAATGCGCGAAGAGGGGCTGGTCGGCTGCGAGGAACTCCGGCGAGCGGAACTTGACCGCTACACTACCACGGTCGAGGTCAAGCGAACCGAGAAGGCGCTGACCGAGACCCTCAAAGGGGCCAGCCCGGAGGATCTGGAATCGGCGGAGGTGGCCCTCGGTGAGGCCCGCCTCTGCCTGGCGGAGGCCCAGGAGACCAGAGACCAGAGAATCCAGAAGGCCCGCGCGGAATTGGAAGCAGCCGGCAACAGGCTGGAGAGCCTGCGAAGGAGGCTCTCAGAGCTCGAAGAGGACCTCGGCAAGACCGTACTGCGCGCGCAGCACGCCGGTGCCCTGTTCTCCCACGGCAACGGCAAGTTCAGCGTAGGCTATCCCGTCTACCGTGGGCAGATCGTGGCTGACCTGGCCGACACTTCGTCCCTCCTGCTGGAGGCCCGGGTGCGGGAGTGCGATTCGCAACTCGTCAAGGAAGGCCAGAAGGTTGTCGTCCATCTGCTGTCCCTGCTGGAAGAGCCGCTGACCGGCACGGTCGCAGAGGTCGGCGCATCTCTGACCGAGGATCAGAGCAACTCGGAGGTGCGCTACCTGGGCGCGGAGGTGACGTTGGACGCTGTCCCGCCCGGCGCGAAGCCCGGCATGAACGCCTATGCCGACATCACCGTGGAGGCTATCCCCAGCGCGCTGGTGGTTCCCTGCGCCGCGGTCGAGGGCGGCATCGTCACCGTCCTCACGGGGTCCGGCCCCGAGAGGCGAGAGGTCGAAGTGCTGGCCGTTGACGGGCTCTTCGCAGCCGTGAAGGGGCCCGTGGCCGAGGGGGAATGGGTGGTCCTCAATGCCAGGGAGTAAGGGAAGCATGGTCCGAGCATCCAGGAACATACTGTGCGCGACGCTGGTGGTGGCAGCGGGCTCGATTGCTGTCCTCAGCTACCGTGTCCCCTCGGAGGGCGTCACGGAAGCCGTCGCAGAGCCGCCGGTGAGCGTTGCCACTGCGCCGATCACCGCCGAGGGCTTCGCCCGTGTGCCGAAGCGGGACTGGCTCGTTTCGAGGATCAAGGTTGAGCACTGGTTCTGCGCGAAGCTGGAGGAGTTGGTGCCGGAGTGGACGTTCGTGGAGGAAGGCCACAAGATCGGCAGGCTGTTCACGCCCGCCCTCGACGAAGATCGGGTCGCGGCCGAGCTGCGCCTGCGCTCGGCCGAAAGCGCCCTCACAAAGGCGCAGGCGGACGCGAAGAGTGCCCTCGCGACGCTGCTGGCCGCGGTTGCCGATGCCCGCGCCGCCAGGCAGAGCGCCGAGGAAGAACTCGCCGTTGTGCAGAGCCAACCCGCCGAGGAGGACCTCAGCAGATTGCTGCTGCGCATCTCTCGCAACGAGGAAGCGTCCCAGTACGCCCGGCGCCGCAAGGAGTTGCTGGAGGAACTCGCCCGGCTGGGGCTCTGTGCCGACGTGGAGCTGCGGGAGGCGAGCAGGCGGTGCGAGAGGTCGGACCTGGAAAGGCGGGAGCTGGACGCAGCACTGGCGGAGATGGAAGCCAGCGGCTCCGGGCGCGAGGCGCAGAGAGCCCGCCTCGCCGCCCGGAAAGCCGAACTCGACGTGCGCATCGCCGAGGCCCGGCACGAGTTCGAATCGAAGCGGCAGCCGCTGCTATGCAAGGCCATAGAACTCGGACAGGTCAAGGCCGCCAGCCGCCAACTGGACCTGATCAGGCGCCGAATGGACGCTGCAGTACTGCGGGCCCCCAGCGCCGGCTACGTCGAGTATGGGCGCAAGTGGCAGGAGACGGGGCCGCCGCCGAAGCTGTCCAGGGGCGACCCCGTGCACTTCGGCCAACAGATCGCCGCCATCGTGGATGTCTCCCAGATGCAGGTGAGGGCTCACGTGGGCGAGCGCGAAGTGCTGGCGACCCGCCCGGGGGACCGGGCACAGGTCGAGTTCGAGGCCGTCCCTGACAGAACCTATCGCGGCTGCGTCGAGCAGGTGCTGCCCATGGTTGCGAGCGACGGCGAAGACCTGCTGGAGATCGACATGGAGGCCACGGAGAGGAAGGGCTGGGTTCTCGTCAGACTCGAAGACGCCGACAATCGAATCCGTCCCGGCATGAGAGCACAGGTCACGATCACCCCGGCCGATCCGGGAGCATCCGCGGAGGGCCTCAGGGCCGAGCTTCCGCCGGGCAACGGGGCGCAGGTGCCCGAGGCGCACGGCCACCGGGCTGCCGATGGACCCGCGTCGGGACTCGTCCTCAAGGGCTGGCTGAAAGCCAGCGAGTTGCGGTTCCTCCGCTCCCCATTTGCCGGTCGTGTGACCGGGGGAGCGGAGGCCGGCACCTTGGTGGAGCCGGGCGACGTCGTCCTGAAGCTGGATCCCGGCCTGCAGCAGGACTGGCTGGCCGAAGTGGAGAGCGAACTGGAACGACTGCGCTGCAAACGGGCAGCCGCGAGCCTGGAGTTGGAGATGGAGCAGTTGGTTGCGCCGCTGTGCGTGGACGCCGCGAAGGCAGAGGTCGCCATGGCGCAGACGACCCTCGAGGCCCTGAAGGAGCGGCCGCTGCCCTCCGAGAAAACCGCTGCCGAGAACGGACTGACAGAAGCCCAGTGGCAGATGGAGGCGAGCCTGAAGGCGCTCGCGGAGTTCGTGCAGTTGGCCGAGCGGGGTCTGGCCTCGACGGCCGAGGTCAAGCAGCGAGAACTGCAGGTGGCACTGGCGGAGGCCGCCGTCGAGACCGCTCAGGCACGGCTCGACCAGGTCGGCCTCGGCGCCTCTGACCTGGAGCTGGCCATGGCCGAGGCGGACCTGAGTCTGGCCGAAACGGCGCGGAGCAAGGCAGAAGCCCTCGCCGGGGCTGCTGTCCGGGCAGCGAGGGCGAAGCTGGGGGCCGCCGACGCGGAACTGGGGGTCTACCAGGAACACGCTGCGCGCCAGCGCGCCAAGGCCGAGAAAGCGGAACTTCGGTCTCCCATCAGTGGAATCCTCGTGTGGCGGGAGAAAGAGGGCCGCGAGACACGGGAAGACTGGTGGCTGGCGGTGATCGCGGACACCACGCAGGCACAAGTGAGCACCGTGACGGACGAGCCGGCCGTATGTCACATACGGGTCGGCGCAAGCGCCGGCGTCAGGCTGGCTGGCCTGCCGCATCGCACCTTCACGGGCAAGGTATCCGGCATCAGTGACTGGCGGGCGCCCTGGTGGCAACGACAGCGGCAGAGCGATGGTAAGGAGCGGCCCGGCAAGCTTTTCGAGGTGGTCGTGGACGTGGAGGGCGACGTGCCTCCCTGCCTGGGCATGTCCGCGGTAGTCGAGATCGAGCGGGCCGGCGGCACGGCCCCATCCCTACTGTCTTCCGTCGCTGACGGAAGGACGAGCAGGAGGTGACGCGATCATGGCGAGCATCATAGAAGCAGAGCACTTGTCCAAGGTTTACGGGCCGGAGACGGCCGCTCCCGTGCGGGCGCTGGACGACGTCAGCCTCGCCGTGAGCGAAGGCGGTTTCACCAGCATCGTGGGGCCATCAGGCTCCGGGAAATCAACGTTGCTCAACGTGCTGGGCTGCCTCGACCGGCCGACCGACGGACGCTACTGGCTTGGAGGCCAGGAGGTGGACAGGATGGGGGACCGGCAGCTCTCGCGGGTCCGCTCCACGATGCTCGGTTTCGTGTTCCAGTCGTTCAACCTGCTGCCCCGGCTCAACGTGCTGGAGAATGTCGCCCTGCCTCTCACGTACCAGGGCGTGCCCCGCCGCGAGCGGGACGCCAGGGCACGGAACCTTGCACAGCGCGTCGGCCTCGGGGACAGGCTCTCGCACCGTCCCGCCGAACTCAGCGGCGGTCAGGCGCAGCGGGTTGGCATCGCCAGAGCCCTCGTGGTGGAGCCCAGGATCATCTTCGCCGACGAACCCACAGGCAACCTGGACAGCAAGACTGCGCGCGAGATCCTGGCACTGCTGGTCGAACTGCACCGGGACGGGCTCACCATCCTCATGGTCACGCACGATGAGCGCATCGCCAGCGCGGCCGACCGCGTCCTGCACATGGCCGACGGCAAGATCGCCCGTGACATCCGGAACGGAGAACGCCACGAATGCGTTGGAGAGACATCACAACTACTGCTGTCATAGACGGCCTGGCGCGCCACAAGCTGCGGACGCTGCTCAGCGTGCTGGGAGTCACCTTCGGCGTGGCCGCCGTCAGCGCGATGGGGGGCATCGGAGCAGGCGCGCGGGAGCAGGCCCTCGACCAGATCCGCCAGCTCGGCATCAACAACATCCGCATCAAGGATGCCGGCCTGGAGGGTGAGAAACTGATGGCCGCCCGCCGCAAGGCCTCGTGGGGCCTGACTCTCGACGATGCCGACGCACTCGAGGAGGTCCTCTCCACCGTGGAGGCCGCCGTGCCGATTAGCACGGTCGAGGGCCGGGTCACCCGCGACGGCAAGGAGGCGGAGAAGGCCCGTGTGGTCGGCACGACGC
>CAYFVS010000101.1:0-7528 GCA_964346565.1 uncultured candidatus Brocadiaceae bacterium
GCCAGCAGCACGGCGCAGACGCCGACCAGCCACCGGTAGCCGCGGTCCGACAGCAGGCGCCGGCCCCGGTGCACCGACTCGGAGACGGCCCCGTACCACGCCAGGTCGGCCGAGATGTGCCCGGCGTAGAACACCGCGTAGCCCAGCAGCGTGAACGCTGCCGCCTCCGCCAGGAACTTCATGCCCACCGTGGCCCACCACAGCGTGAAGTAGGGGTTGGCAACGGAGGTGACCGCCCCCGCGGCCACCAGGCCGAGCACGCCGGGGCCGTCCGCCGCCGGCGCGCCCGCGCGGCCCGGCAGGTGCAGCCGGGGCAGTGAGCGCAGCATCATTGCGCTCATCACCAGCAGCACGGCTCCCCCGGCCGTGCCCACCACTCCGACGAACGCGTCCCGCGCCAGCAATCCCCGCAGGCCCACCACCACGGCCACCATGAGGGGGATTTCCACCATTGCGTGGCCGACGATGATCAGCGGCCCCACCTTGCGTCCCTCGGAGGCGCTGTGCCGCACCGTCATGAACAGCACCGGTCCGGGCATGAGCGCCCCGCTGAGGGCGGTGACGAACGAAACCACAAGAAGCTGTGCCAGCCCCACGGCGTCTCCCCCGTCAATGCAGGATGAAGCCGCCGGCGCGCGCTGAGGCAAGCATTATACGAGGCGGCGCCCTCGGGCGCATGGGCCGGCGCAAAGCCTCGGGGGGGGGCCTTTCTCTTTGACAGGGCGGAGGGCGGTATCTATAATCCACTGCCTGGAGGCGCGCTTAGCGGAAGGTATGCCAGAAGGCAGCCTTACGATGTGCCCTCCCGACGCCGTGTCGGCGCCGAGAGCCGGCGGCACGTCCGTGATCGGCCGGCATCCCATGTGGTTCGCCGACGCCTCTGACATCCGCACGGACGCGCAGCCCCGGTGCCGCCGCCCGTGCACAGAAGGAGCCCAGCAATGCTCGTGTACCCGGCCGTGGACATCGCCGGCGGCAGGTGTGTGAGGTTCCTGCAGGGCAGGCCGGAGGAGGAGACGGTCTACTACGAGGATCCCCGCCGGGCGGCCGACCACTGGCAGGGCCTGGCGGCGCCGGCCCTGCACGTGGTTGACCTGGACGGCGCGCTGGCGCGTAGCGGCCAGCCCGAGGCGGATGCCGCCGGCAACGCCGCCGCCGTCGCTGCCATCGTGCGGCAGGCCCGCGTGCCAGTCCAGGTGGCCGGCGGGGTGCGCAGCGAACAGGCCGTGCGGCGTGTGCTGCGCATCGGTGCCGCCCGGGCTGTCGTGGGCACCCGCGCCGCGCGGGAACCCGACTGGGCGGTGCGGCTGTGCCGAGAGCTGCCGGGGCGCGTGGTGATCGCCGTGGACGCCCGGGAGGGACGCGTGGCTGTGGAGGGCTGGCAGGTGCTGACCGAGACCAGTCCGGTGGAGCTTGCGCGGCGATTGGCCGAGGGACGGCCGGCGGCGTTCCTCTACACCGACGTGGCGCGGGACGGGATGCTGAGCCGACCGAACTTCGAAGGCGTCGAGCGCCTGCTGGAGGCCACCGAAGTGCCGGTGATTGCCTCCGGCGGGGTGTCCTCTGTGGAGGACGTCCGGCGGCTGGGCGAGTGCGGCGCAGACGCCGTCATCGTGGGCAAGGCGCTCTACGAGGGCCTCCTGGACCTGTCGGAGGCCCTGGAAACGGCGGCGCAGTTCCCCTCCCGGCTCAGCGCGGCGCCGGCCGAAGCGCAGACAAACCAGCAATCGAGGAGCATCGGAGGAGACTGATGGCCGAGAGAACCCCTTCCACTATCTGCAACGTCGCCCTGGTGGGACACGGCGGCGTGGGCAAGACCACGTTCGTGGACCATGCGCTGCACGCCGTCGGGTTCGCCAAGCGGGCCGGCGACGTGGACGCCGGCACTTCGCTGAGCGACTACGACCCGGACGAGAAGGACAACCAGTTCTCCATCCACAGCGTTGCCTTCCACTTCGAGGCGCACGGGCGGCACTTCAACCTGATTGACACACCGGGCTACCCGGACTTCTCCGGGGCTGCCGTCGGCGCGCTCCCGGTGGTGGAGACGGCGGTGGTGGCCATCAGCGCCCGTGAGGGCATCCAGCTCAACACCCGCCGCATGTGGCAGGCGGCCGGCGAGAGCGGCCTGGCGCGCGTCGTGCTGGTTACCCGCATTGACAGCGAGAACATCGAGTACCAACGCCTGCTGGAGGAGATCCGCCGGACGCTGGGGCAGGAATGCCGGCCGGCTTCCATGCCCGTTGGGCTGGGCCAGCAGTGCACGGGTGTGGCCGGGGTGTTGGCCGCCGATGAACCGCCGGATGGGGTGGTGGGGGACTTCGAGGCCGCCCGAGAGGCGTTCCGCGAGGCCGTCATCGAGTGCGACGACGAGCTGATGGAACGCTACTTCGAAGGGGAGGAGATAACCCGCGAGGAGCTGATGCAAACCCTCGGCAGCGCGGTGGCCGGAGGGGGGCTGGTGCCCGTGCTCTGCTGCGCGGCCAAGCAGGACGTGGGCGTCAGGGAGACCCTGTCGTTCCTCGCTGCCTGCGCGCCGTCGCCCGCGGAAGGCCCCGTGCGCACGGCTTTGACACCCGAAGGGGAGGAGGTAGCCCTGGAGCCGGACCCGGACGGGCCCCTCTGCGCCCGCGTGTTCCGCACCACGACCGACGTGCACGTGGGCAAGGTGGCTCACCTGCGCATCTACAGCGGCTCGCTGGGCGGGGACCTGACCGCGCAACTCGCCCGCACGGGCAAGACGCTCAGGCTGGGGCACATCTACCTGGTGCAGGGCCAGGAGCAGAGCGAGGTCCAGCGCGGCGTGCCGGGCGACATCCTGGCCGTCACGAAAGTGGAGGAGCTGCAGCTTGACGACACCTTGTGCGGTGGGGCACAAACGCTGGCCCTGCCCCCCACCGACTACCCCAGGCCCATGGCCAGCCTGGCCGTGGAACCGGAGAGCCGCGAAGACGAGGAGAAGATAAGCAGCGGCCTGCAAGCCCTGGCTGAGGGCGACCCCACGCTGAGACTGGAGCGCGACGCCCAGAGCGCGGAGCTGGTCATCACCGGCTTGAGCAACTTGCACCTGGAAGTGATGCTGGCCAAGCTGAAACGCCGGCACGACATCTCCGTCAACACCAAGGCACCAGCGGTTCCCTACCGGGAGACGGTGACCCGGCGGGCCGAGGGCCGCTACCGTCACAAGAAACAGACCGGCGGACGCGGGCAGTACGGCGAGGTCTACCTGCGCGTCGAGCCCAACGAGCGCGGCGAGGGGTTTGAGTTCCTCGACGAGATCACCGGCGGTGTCATCCCGCGCCAGTTCATCCCCGCCGTCGAGAAGGGCATCCGGCAGGAAATGGAGAGTGGCCCGCTGGCCGGCTATCCGGTGGTGGACGTGAAGGCGGCCGCCTACGACGGCTCGCACCACAGCGTGGACAGCTCGGAGGCATCGTTCAGGATCGCCGGCGCACGCGCCTTCCGCGACGCGTTCGAGAGGGCCCGCCCCGTCCTTCTTGAGCCTGTCGCCCGGATGGAGGTCACCATCCCCACACGGTTCATGGGCGACGTGACCGGCAATCTGACCGGCCACCGGGGCCGCATCCAGGGCATGGACCAGCAGGGGCAGATGCAGGTGATAGAGGCCGAGATCCCCATGGCTGAGGTGATGCGCTACAGCGCCGAACTGAAGAGCATGACCGGTGGGGAGGGGACTTTCACCCTCGAGTTCGACCGCTACGAGGTGGTGCCCCCGCACATCCAGGAGGAGATCGTCGCCCGCCACCAGCAGCAGCAGGAAGCCGACTGACGCCCCACGCCCGCACAGGAGGCAGAACGGTGGAAGACCCCCCGCAGGTTATCGTCGTGATGGGCAGCGAGAGCGACCTGCCGATTGCCGAGGCGGCCGTCGAGGTGCTGGAGGAGCTGGAGGCCCCGTTCGCTTTGCGGGTAATGAGCGCCCACCGCTGCCCCGAGGCGGTGGGCGAGCTGGCCCGGGGGGCCGAGCAGGCCGGCGCGCGCGTGCTGATCGCCGTCGCCGGTGGGGCGGCGCATCTGGCCGGGGTCATCGCTGCCCACACCAGGCTGCCGGTCATCGGCGTGCCCGTGCCCACCGACCAGACGGGCGGGCTCGACTCGCTGCTGTCCACCGTCCAGATGCCCTCCGGGGTGCCGGTGGCCTGCATGGGTCTGGGCAAGTCCGGCGCGCGCAACGCCGCCGTGCTTGCCGTGCAGATACTGGCGCTCGGGGACGCCCGCCTGCGCGAGGCGCTCCGCGACTACAAGGCCGGCCTGCGCGAGAAGGTGCAGCGCCAGGACCAGAGCGTGAAGCAGTGGCTCGACGAGCGCCGGCGGCAGTAGGGCCCGGTGAGGACGCTCAGGGGGATGCGCGCTGCGTCCGGCGCAGGGCTTGCCGATACGCGGTGGGGGAGAGGCTGATCTTCTTCTTGAACAGCTTGTAGAACTGGTCGGGATCGCTGTAGCCGACCTCGTGGGCCACGCTCTTGACCGGCCGGTCAGCACCCCGGCCAACTCCGCATCCCCTCGGTTCGATATGGTGCGCCTCCGGGTTGAAATCCGAAGGTACATGCTTGACACTAATGCGTACATATCTGCCATCTGAATCCCCAGGTGAGACCGAACGATGGAGACCGCCGTTCGTGGGACGGCCTGACGCCGGGGGCCAGCCGTCGCGGAGGGACGCGGCGCTGGTCCTTCTGTCCGTGTGACACGTACATACCCGACCGGGGAAAGGAGGTGAGCACGGCTGAGAGCGGCTCGCCCCGAGCCGTGACGTTCGGAGGGCCCTTACGGGCTTTGCCCGCGCATGCGCCGTCGCCGGCGGCGCGCCGTGCGCGAGAACAGGGCGGCCTGCACCAGGTCGCCGAGAGGCATCAGTGGAGGACAGTACAATGCGCGCACAACGCGCGAAGAGCAACTGCCTCATCATGCTGGCTTTGATCGTCTTGGCCGGCCTGGCCGGCTGGCCAGCCCCCGCCGCCACCGCCGCGGATCTGACCGGTCACTACGCGTGGAAGCCAATCTGCATCGGCGGCTCCGGCTGGGAGGTCGGCTGCTGGATACACCCCTATGAGGAGGGTCTCGTCTACTCCAGGCCGGACGTGGGAGGAGCGTATCGCTGGGATCCGGCCAGTTCGAAATGGGTGCAGATAGTGACAGGGCCCGGTATGCCCGCCGGTGCCCCTCTCGGCTATCCCGGCGTGGACGCCGTCGCCGGTGCCCCCAGCGACCCCAACGTGGTCTACATGCTCGCCGGCCCGCAGGGCAGCACCGACGGGCACGTCTACAGAAGCAGCGACAGGGGGGACAACTGGACGCTGCCCAGCACGCTGGGCGTCTATGTGCACTCCAACTGCAAGGAAGCTAACGACGACGAGCGCCTGCGGGGAGAGAGCCTGGCCGTGGACCCGACCGACCCCAACGTCGTCTACTGCGGCACCAAGAGGGACGGCCTGTGGGTCAGCACCGACGGTGGCGCCACCTGGACCCAGCCGCCCGAAGTGCCGTATGGCACCGACTACGTCGGCGTCACGTGCGTGGACGTTGACCTGTCAACAGGCCAGGTCTACGCCGCTGTTGACGGCTCCGGCGTCTACACCAGCACGGACCAGGGCACCAGCTGGACCAGCATCGGCGGGTCAAACAACGTGCAGGACATGGAGGTCGGCCCGGACGGCGGTGTTTACATCGCTGACGGCAACATCGACAAGTACCTCAGCGGAAGCTGGACGACCATCAGGGGTGGCAGGCCGGAATGGGACACTGTCGCCGTTGATCCGAACGATGCCAACCATATCGCTGCCTATGGCAGCTTCGGCCACAAGGGCCCGGACATCACGTGGAACGGCGGCTCCAACTGGAGCGGTACATCCCGGAGGACCACTTCCGACATAACCTGGCAGCAGGCATACTTCCCCGAGTACGGCAACACCTGGATGAGCTGTGGCAACATCGTCTGGGACCCGTTCGTGGCCGATCGGCTGTGGTATTCGGAGGGCTTCGGCTGCTGGCGCGCCGATACCGTGGGCGCGAATGGCGAGTGCCACTGGGTCTCGGTCAGCCAAGGCCTCGAGGACCTCTGCCCCCACACCGTGATCTGGCCCCCGGGCGGCCATCCGCTCACCGGCGGCATGGACCTGGGCGTGTTCTCGAATCACGACCCCGACGCCTACACGGCCACCCGCGTCACGCCGGAGGTATTCCTCAACGGCTGGGGCGCCGACTACTGCTACAGCCAACCGTCGTTCGTCGCCTGCATCCAACAGCACGGCACGAACGGCGACTACAGCAGCTACTCGACCGACGGGGGGACCACGTGGACCGGTATGTCCGGGCCCGGCAGTGACAAGGGCACCCCCACAGGTCTGGCCATCTCCGCCACCAACCCCGACAACATGGTGGCCTACGACGGCGCCAAGAACAGCGTCTACGTCACCACCAACCGCGGCGGCTCGTGGAGCAGCACGAACCTCGGCCAGCCCCTCATCCAGTCCTGGGGCCCTGGTGACGGGGCAATCGCCGCAGACCGGGTGGACGGAGGCACCTTCTACGTCTACAACTGGGCCGATGATGCCAACGGCGGCATCTGGCTCAGCACCGACGGGGGCTCGACGTGGAGTCACGTCGCCACCAGCTCTTACACGCCGGACGCGGACAACACCGTGCCGCCCACGTGCTACCAGGATATAGCCAGCACGCCGACCAAGGCCGGCCACGTCTGGTTCTGCGGTGGCAGCATCGGCAGCGGCGCGACGTTCGGGCTCTACCGCTCGACCGACTATGGCGCCACCTGGACGCACGTGACAGGAACCGATCGCGGGCATGCTGTCGCCTGCGGCAAGGCGGCCGACGGGGCCAGCTACCCGGCCGTCTATTACTACGGCGAGCTGAACGGCGTCAGGGGCGTCTGGCGCTCCACAGACAACGCCCAGAGCTGGGACATGATCTGCGAGGGCGGCCCTATGGGCGTGTACTCCGAATCGCTTTCGGCGTCAGCTTCGCCTGACGTGTTCGGCAGGGTCGCCTTTGCCCTGGACGGAAAGGGCTTCACCTACGGCGAGTTGATCGGCGGCAACGTCGCGCCCGTCGCCAACGACGACGCCTACTCCACGCCGATGGACGTCACGCTCAACGTCAGCAAGCCAGGCGTGCTGGAGAACGACACCGACGCCAACAACGACCCCCTGACCGCCATCAAGGTCAGCGATCCGTCACACGGTTCGGTCACCCTCAACAGCGACGGCTCGTTCAGCTACACGCCGGACACCGGCTACACGGGGGAGGACTCGTTCACCTACAAGGCGAACGATGGCGAGCTGGACTCCAACACCGCCACCGTGACGATCACGGTGCAGGACAGCGACCCTCCGGCGGCGCCGGCCAACCTGACCGCCACCGCTGTCAGCTCCAGCCAGATTGACCTGGACTGGGACGACAACACCGAGCCCGATCTGGACAGCTACAACGTCTATCGCGACACCGTCCAGATCGCCACGGGCGTCACGGTGAGCAACTACAGCGACACGGG